>CAJOFG010000140.1:2569-12705 GCA_905233965.1 uncultured Selenomonadaceae bacterium | reverse complement strand
CCGCCGGCAAAAAGTTTGTTTATAATCCTTTGTTTTTTCCTTCTGACAGCGCGTTTCATTTCCATTCACTCCCGGTTAAAAAATCTTCCATGCACTGAAAAATCAAATTCGCCAAAAAATTTTCCTTTTATATAGTATATTCGTAAATTCGGTAAAAAAAAATAACACTTTTTCACAAATTTATATAAAATATACAATGTAAAAAAATCGGTGTCAACACCTTTTGAAACGTCATAAAAATTTTTTTCCGGCGAATTTTTTTCCGGAAAAATGAAAAAACCTTCGCCGAAATTTTTTCTCCGACGGAGGTTTTTACTTTTGTTCGACTTAATTTTCACTTGGTTGTAAGTTCATAAGCCGGATAACTTTCTTCCGGTATTTCGTCCTCAAAATTTCTGTCGTATAAAAGTGCCGCAATCAAAATTACCAGACACGAACCGAGATTGTGAACGAGCGCACCGGTCACCGGATTTAAAAAGCCCTGTACCGACAAAATAACCGCGACAATATTTATCGTCATGGAAAGAGAAATTCCGAATACAATCGTTTTCGCCGTCGCGTCGGAAAGTCGTTTGATGTAAGGAATTTTTGAAATATCGTCGTTCATCAAAGCGATGTCCGCCGCCTCAATCGCGATGTCACTTCCGATTTTTCCCGGAGCAATTCCCACGTTCGCCGTTTTCAAAGCCGGAGCATCATTCACGCCGTCGCCTATCATGCAGACGACGTTATTTTCTTTTTGGAGCGCAATAATTTTTTCGACTTTATTTTCCGGCAAAAGTTTTGAACAGACTTCCGAAATGCCGACACGCTCCGCCAAATATTCAGCCGCCGGTTTGTTGTCGCCGGTGAGGAGAACCGGTTTTATTTTCAACTCGGCAAGCGATTGAATAATATTTTTCGCGTTCGCCCGGAGAGTATCCGACAGCGCGATTATTCCGAAACATTTTTCTTCGTCGGCAACGAGGATTGACGCTTTACCCTGTGCGCCGAAAAAGTTCAGCCGTTCTTTGACTTCGTCGCCCGGAAAAATATTTTGTTCCTCCAAAAAATTTTCGTTGCCGCAAAAAATTTTTTTCCCGCCGACGGTCGAAAAAATTCCTCTGCCCGCCGTCATTTTGAAATTTGAAATTTTTGCCGGCGAAATATTTTTTTCTTTCGCGAATTGAACGACTGCTTTCCCTATCGGGTGTTCGCTTTTCGATTCCGCGCCGGCGACAATTTTTAACAATTCGTCCGAAGAAATTTTTTCGTCGAAGGAAATTATATCGCTGACTTTCAATTTTCCGTGCGTCAAAGTTCCGGTCTTGTCGAACGCGATAACTTTTGCCTTACCCATTTGTTCGAGAGCCTCACCGGATTTTATAATCACTCCGTGCTTCGTCGCCTGACCTATCGCCGCCATTATCGCTGTCGGCGTTGCCAAGACGAGAGCGCACGGACAGAAAACTACCAGAACGGTTACCGCACGAACCACATCTGAAGTTGCAAAATAGGTTGCGATTGCGACCAACAGCGCGACGGGGACGAGGTAACTTGCGCATTTGTCGGCGATTCGTTGCATGGGAGCTTTTTTCGATTCCGCATTCTTCACCATGCGAATAAGTTTTTGCAAAGAATTTTCCGCGCCGGTTTTCGTCGTACGAACATCAACCGCGCCGAAACGATTTATCGTGCCGCAAAAAATTTCGTCGCCGGGCTTTTTGTCAACCGGCAAAGATTCACCGGTCAAAACGGATTGGTCTGCGGAAGTTTCGCCGGAAATTATCACGCCGTCAACCGGGAAAGTTTCGCCGGGCAAAACGCGTACAATGTCGCCGACGGAAATTTTTTCAACCGGCAAAATTTCTTCCGAATTTTTTGTGATGACGCGCCCGGTTTGCGGAGAAAGATTTATCAATTTGTGCAATCCCCGCTTTGCGCGTCCGGTTGTAAAGTCCTCCAGCATTTCGCCCAACGCCATGATAAATGCGACTTCACCGGCTGCGAACAAGTCGCCGATACCGATTGCCGCAAACATCGCGATTGAAATTAAGAGCGGCGAAGAAATTTTACTCACGCCGGAATTTTTGAACAACCTCTTGACGGCTGAATAAAAAATCGGCGCACCGCAAATAATCACTGCGCACCAAGCCGGGTCGAAAAAATTTTCTCCCAAAAGTTCCGGTGCCAAAAAACTTACAAGCAAACTCAAGCCGGCAAGAATTATCATCGGTACGCTTTCAAAACTTTCGACAATCTCTTCGATTGTTCCGGCAATATTTCCAAACATTTAAATCAACTCCCCGTTTCATTTGACAAAGATTATAAAAATTTTTACAATCATAAACAATAATCAAACTCAATTCAAAATTCGTTACCGGACAATCCGATAAATTTGTACGAAAACGGGAAGGGATTATGGACAGACGACAACGAAAAACGAGGGACGCAATTTTTAACGCCTTCACCGAGCTTTTGAAAAAAAAATCGTATTACAAAATCACCGTTCAAGAAATTATCGACAAAGCCGACGTGGGACGAAGTACGTTTTACTCACACTTTGAAACTAAGGACGAAATTGTAAACTCTCTCTGCTTTGAACTTTTCAACCACATTTTCAAAAGTTTGTCGGACAGCGAAAGTAAAAATTGTTTCGTTACGAAGGACGGGCAGAAAGTTTCGATTTTCTGTCACATTCTCCGGCATTTGAAGGAGGACGAAAACCGGATTCTGAATTTGCTTGCCGGCGAGAACAACGAAATTTTTTTGCGCTTTTTCCGGGAGGACATGAATAATTTTCTTTGCGACAAGGCGTTCAAAAAAAATAAATTCGCCGAAACCGAGATACCGGAAGATTTTTTGATAAATCACATTTCCGTAAGTTTCAGCGAACTGATTAAATGGTGGGTCGGCAACAAGATGCAGCCGGAGCCGGAAAAAATTGACGAATATTTTCGTTCGATAATGAGCGGCGTTTTCGAGAAAGTAAAAGAGTACAAGCACGAACATATTTGGATTGATTGATTCAGTCCCGGCGAAAAAGATCGCGGGTGTAAACTTTTTCTGCAACGTCGTCCAAAATTTTATCGTAACGATTCGTAATTATGCACCGACTGAGTTTTTTAAATTCGTCGATGTCGTTCACGATTTTACTTCCGAAAAAAGTCGAGCCGTCCGGCAAGGAAGGTTCATACACGATGACGGTTAAACCCTTCGCCTTGATTCGTTTCATAATCCCCTGAATTGACGAATGCCGGAAATTGTCGCTGCCGGATTTCATGGTGAGCCGATAAACGCCGACGATAATTTCTTTTTCGCGTTCCGGAAAATAATTTTCGTTCTGCGAGTACGAAACGAATTCCAAAATTCTGTCGGCGATAAAATCTTTCCGGGTTCTGTTGCTGTTTACTATCGCCTCAATCAAATTTTCCGGCACGTCGCGATAATTCGCCAAAAGTTGTTTCGTGTCTTTCGGCAGACAATAACCGCCGTATCCGAACGAAGGATTGTCGTGACAAATGCCTTCGATTATTTGCCGGGTGTCCAAACCTTTCATCTCGGCGTAAGTGTCCAACTCGTTGAAGTAGGCGACGCGCAAAGCCAGATAAGTGTTCGCGAAAAGTTTTATCTCTTCGGCTTCGGTCAATCCGGTAACAAGTTCGGGAATATTTTTTTTAATCGCGCCTTCCGCCAAAAGTTTTACAAACTCTCTCGCCGTTTGAATTTGTTTTTCGTCAGTCCCGACGATTATTCTTGACGGATACAAGTTGTCGTACAAAGCTTTCGATTCGCGCAAAAATTCCGGACTGAAAAAAATTTTGTCGGAAGAAAATTTTTCGCGCACAGACTTCGTGAAACCGACCGGCACGGTGCTTTTGATAATTATTGCGGCGTTCGACTTCGATTCAAAAATTTTTTCGATAACCGATTGAACGGCTGAAGTGTCGAAGTAATTTTTTTTCGGCTCGTAATTCGTCGGCACGGCGATTATCACAAAGTCCGCGTCACGGTATGCGGGAACAGGTTCCGTTGTCGCAGTCAGATTTAAATTTTTTTCGGCGAAATATTTTTCTATGTACTCGTCATCAACAGGCGATTTCCGGGTGTTGACGAGTGCAACTTTTTTTTCGGAAATATCGACGGCTGTCACAAAATTTTTTTGCGCCAACAAAACGGACAGAGACAATCCGACGTAACCCAAACCGGCGACGGTAATTTTTTTTTGCATAAATTCAACTCCGATATTTTTTTGACGGCAGACATTATACCGGGTAAAAAAATTTTTTGTCGGGAAAAATAATTGAAGACTTACGTTTTTAAGAATCGAGTATGTCAAAAAAAAATCAAAGCCGCCGAAGACAAACCCGACCGGGACACGGTAAAAAAAATTTTCCCGACGTACTCGTTACACGCCGGGAAATTTTTTTGTCGTATCCGAATTTTTGGTTGTTGTCAGTGCGCATACTCCCAAATGGCTGCGGCAACCGGTGATTGTCCGCCGTAAACATAGCCCTCATAGCCTTCGGAATTGGTGTAGTACGGACTGCCGCCGCGCATGAAGAAATGGTACCTCAGGTAATCGTATCCGGCTCTGACTCTGCAGGTGAAGTTACTTCCGCCTCCCGCCAACGAATCATCGAGCAAATAAACCGGTGTGCCGTCGCTGTAAGTTCCGACATAAACTTCACGAGCTTCAACCGAACCGTTGCCGGCAAAAATCAAAACAGCCGACAAAAACATTACGGATAAAAATTTTTTCATTCTTTCTTCAACTCCTCACACAAATATTATTTTCCGAAAAATTCGCTCTTTTCCCGGTAATTCCTTCCCTATCAAAAAAATTTTTTCCACGCCATGTTGCACCTTCGACAAACCGGGCAATAATTTTTTTCACAAATTTTCTTGAAATATATATTTTCCGGGTGTTATCATATGGCGAAAAAAAATTACTGGAGGTCGTAAAAATGCCGGGCGAAAAAAAATTTGGAATCAGGGAAAAATTACTTTTGGGGATACTTCCTTTCGTGGTACTCGGAGTAATTATTTTAACCGGCGTGTCAGCTTATTTTTCCGGCGACATCATCGACACGCAAGTCGAACAAACGATGAACGCCGAACTCAAAGCGAACGTAAATTACATTAACGAAAAACTTGATATGGCACGTTCGACGGCAACCGGTTTGGCGGCAGTCGTCGGCGCGACTTATCAAGGCGGCAACATGGAACATTACAAAGAAATTTTTTCCAAAACAATTCTTTCCGACGACCTCTATTACGGAGCCGGAATTTGGTTTGAGCCGTTCGCGTTCAATGCCGCGCAAAAATTTGTCGGACCTTATTGGTATCGCGAAGGCGGACAAATTGCCGAAACTTACGAATACAGCAACGAGCAATACAATTATTTCAATCAGGAATATTACAAAAATGCAAAGTCACTCGGCAAGCCCGGCGGCATTATAACCGACCCCTATTATGATTCGACTTCCGGAACGATAATGGCAAGTTGCTCCGCGCCGATTTTTGACAAAGGCGGAAAATTTATCGGTTGCGTCACCGTCGATTTGAATTTGCAAGCCGTCGAAGAATTGACAGGCGGAATAAAAATCGGCGAAGGCGGTCGCGCAATGTTGGTTACCAAAGACGGTACCTACATTCACACCGAAGATAAATCGAAAGTTGAAAATCAGTTGAAGATAACCGGCGACGAAAATAAATCTCTTGCGGATGCCGGCACAAGAATTTTGGCGAACTTGACCGGCAAAGACATTTTCGACGACTACACTTTGTACTACGCGACTGTTCCCGGCGTCGATTGGAAAATGATAATTTACATACCGACCGCCGAAATTAACGAGCCGGTTTCAACCCTCACCAAAATTATGATTGTCGTCTGCGTCATAACTCTTTTGCTCTGTATCGGCAGTGTCATTGCTCAGGCGACCGGAATTTCCCGTTCACTCAACAAGCTGAAAACTTTCGCGACGAAACTTGCCGACGGCGATTTGAGAATCGAACAGCTTGAAGTCAAATCCGATGACGAGATAGGCAGTCTGACATTCGCCTTCAACAACATGAGTAAAAATTTAAGAAATTTGATAACGAAGATGGCGACGACTTCCGAACAGGTTGCCGCATCTTCAGAAGAGTTGACAGCCTCCGCTCAACAATCGGCGGACGCGTCCGTCAATGTTGCGGCGACGGTCAGCGAAGTCAGCGCGGACATTACAGACCAGATGAGAAATATTGAAACGGCGAAAAACAGTATCGACTTGGTTTCAAGCGACATTCAAGTCATGGCGGACAAGGCAAAAAATGTCACGGCGACTTCCGAAAAAACCGCAGAGGCGGCAAGGAACGGTTCGACGCTCATGGAAGAGGCCGTCGCAAAGATGAACAGTATCGAAAAATCCGTTCTCGCGTCCGCCGAAGTTGTCGAAAGGCTCGGCGAAAATTCAAAACAAATCGGACAAATCGTCGCGGCAATTTCCGACATCTCCGACCAAACGAATTTGCTTGCATTGAACGCCGCGATTGAGGCGGCACGCGCCGGCGAACACGGCAGAGGTTTTGCTGTCGTTTCTGAAGAAGTTCGCAAACTTGCAACCGCGTCGCAGGAATCCGCAGAACAAATTCGTACCCGTATCGAAAGTATTCAAGCCGCGACGGAAGAGGCGGTCACTTCCATGAAAGCCGGTACGGATGACGTTAAAGCCGGCACGGAAGCCATTCGCGAAGTCGGTATCCGGTTCAAAGAAATTATGGCTATGGTTGACGGAATAAAAGAGGAAATAAGCGGCATAAACAATTCGGTAAAGACGGTTACGGACGGCGCGGAAAATATTGTTGCCGTCACCGCGTCAATCGACGAATCCAGCCGGGCGACCGAAGACCGGACGAAAACAATTTCTTCCGCTACGGAAACTCAATCCGCGTCGAACGAAGAAATTGCCGCCGCATCACAAGCCCTTGCAAATCTTGCAACCGATATGCAAACCACAATCGCGCAATTCAAAATTTAATCGACAATACAATTCGCAAAATAAAATTCCCGGCGATGTTCGCGCCGGGTTTTTTATTTGCAAAAACAGTACTCAAAAGATTTTTTTAGGGTGTGTTGGTAAAGTAAGAATGTGCGACAATTTCGCAGGAATATCGTACATATTTCAAGAAATTTTGACAAAGTCCGGACGGAAAAATAACCGTTATCGGCGTGCGTTCGTCTTTACCGACACGCCCTAAATCTTCCCGACGAATTTAAAAATCGAAAATGACAGCGCGGTTGCAACCAGCATTATTAAACCCAATCCCAAAATAAAATCGCCCCAAGGCAAAGTCCCCAGCATCATTCCGAAACTTCCGAACAGTGTCGGCACAAAATTTATCATGGAGGACGCGGTACCGGCATTTTCTTTAACTTTGTTCAGCAAAACTTCCATCGCGAACGGACGAACAACCGCGCCGATAACCGTGAACGGCAGGAACGAAAACAAAAACGCAAACTCATTCAAATGTCCCGGCACAAGGACGAGCAACCCGCTTGTAAACGCCGTCAAAAAAGTCAACTTCATCAAAGTTTGATCGGATACCGAAGTTTTCAGCCGCAAATAAATCATCGGACCGGCTATCGACGCGGCGGAGTTCACCGCGAAAAAATAACTGTATTCCTGAGCCGTCAGCGAAAAATATTCGACGTAGACGAACGACGACGCGCTTAAATATGCCATGTACGGCGCGGACAAAATTGCGAACATTATCAAAATCAACATGAAGTGAGTTTTCTTTCCAAGTTCGACGAGGAGCGAGAGAGATTGCAAAATTTTTCCTTCGTAGCGTTTTTCTTTCGGCAACGTTTCCGTCAACAGGCAGGCGAGAAATAAATTTATCGCACCCAAAAAAGCCAGCGCGTAAAATGCTCCGTGCCATGAAGTGAATCGCAACAAAAAGCCGCCGACCAGAGGAGCCGCCATCGGTGCGATGACTCCCAAAGCTTGAGTGATTGCCAAAATTTTCGTCAAAATTTTTCCGCGAAAAGAATCTTTTATCAGCGCGGTTGAAACGGTTATCACCGCGCCGGAACCCAGAGCTTGAAAAAATCTTCCGACTATCAAGAAATAAATGTCCGGCGAAAACGCACAACTCAACGACGCGACCGTGTAAATCACCGAGCCGAAAATCAAAACCGGTTTCCTTCCGTATTTGTCGCTCAACGGTCCGAACAAAACGATGCTTACCGCAAAGACGAAAAAAAATACCGTCAGCGTCAAGCCGACCAAAAATTCGTTCGTCGAAAAATATTTTCCCATTTCCGGCAGTGCCGGCAAATACATATCGGTTGAAAGCGGAATGAACATATTCATAAAGGTTATGAACGTTATCATTGCCGAATGAGATAAATGTTTTTGTCTTACCATAAAAAAAATTCCTCCCGCCGGTAACTATTACACACAGTCGGGAAAGTGTCAACACTTGAAAAAGTTTTCCCGGCGATATAAAATATCCGGTGTAACGAAGGAGGAAAAAATTTTTATGGAAAAAAATTCTGAGAGAAGAAATATCGCGATAATCGCTCACGTCGATCACGGGAAAACGACTTTGGTCGATGCCATGCTCAAACAAAGTCACATTTTCCGGAAGAATGAACAGGTCGCCGAGCGCGTCATGGATTCCGGCGATTTGGAACGCGAGCGCGGCATAACAATTTTGTCAAAGAACACGGCAATCTTTTACGAAGGCGTGAAAATAAATATCGTCGATACTCCCGGTCACGCGGATTTCGGCGGCGAAGTCGAACGTGTTTTAAACATGGTGGACGGCGTTTTGCTTTTGGTCGATGCGTTTGAAGGACCCATGCCGCAAACAAAATACGTTCTCCGCAAAGCATTGGAGCATAAATTAAAACCGATTGTCGTTATAAATAAAATCGACAGACCGGACGCACGAATTGCGGAAGTCGAAGATGAAGTCCTTGAACTTTTCATGGAGTTGGACGCGGACGACGAACAACTTGATTTCCCGGTGATTTACACGGCGGCGAAAGCCGGAATTGCAAAAAAAACTCCGGACGAGGAAGGCAAAGATTTAAAGCCGCTCATGGATACGATTATCGCAGAAATGCCGGCACCGGAAGGAGATCCGGACGCGCCTTTGCAAATGGTCGTCACGACTTTGGAGGCGGACGATTACGTCGGAAGAATTGCGATTGGAAAAATTCATCGCGGGAAAATTAAATCCGGTGAAGTCATCGCGCTCATAAGTGAGAACGAAACCAAAAAAGTCAAAGTCGGAAAAGTTTTCACCTACGACGGATTGAACCGGGTCGAAACGCCGGAAGCCGTCGCCGGAGAAATTGTCGCACTTACCGGATTGAGTGACGTTTCAATCGGTGACACTGTTGCCGATGCGGAAAATCCGGAAGCGTTGCCGGGCATCAGAGTTGACGAACCGACTTTGAGCGTGACTTTCGGAGTAAACACAAGTCCTCTTGCCGGGCGCGAAGGACAATTCGTAACAAGCCGGCACATTCGCGACAGACTTTTCAAAGAGGCGGAAACAAATGTTGCCTTGCGCGTCGAAGAAACGGATTCCGCGGACGTGTTCAAAGTCAGCGGGCGCGGCGAACTTCATCTTTCCATTTTGATTGAAACGATGCGCCGCGAAGGTTACGAAATGCAAATCGGAAAGCCGGAAGTCGTTTACAAAATTGTTGACGGAAAAAAACTTGAGCCGATTGAAAATTTAACCGTCGAAGTCCCGCAAGAATACGTCGGCACGGTTATGGAGTCGCTCGGTCGCAGAAAGGCGGAAACGGTTGACATGAGCGAAATTGCCGGTTATATGCGGCTGAACTTTTTAATTCCGGCGCTCGGTTTAATCGGTTTCCGTTCCGAACTTTTGACGAGTACGAAGGGCAACGGAATCATGAATCACGTTTTTCACGGTTACGCTCCTTACAAAGGCGACATTCCCGGACGTTCGCGCGGAAGTTTGGTTGCCTTCGAGGCGGGCGACACTACCGGCTACGGGATTTATCATTTGCAGGACAGAGGGATAATGTTTATCGAACCGAATCAAAAAGTTTATGAGGGAATGATCGTCGGCGAAAATTCCCGCGAAACGGATATTGACATCAATCCTTGCAAACAAAAACACGTTAC
>CAJOFG010000140.1:0-2549 GCA_905233965.1 uncultured Selenomonadaceae bacterium | reverse complement strand
GTTTGGTGCCGCCCAGAATCATGAGTTTGGAGCAGGCGATGGAATACATAAACGACGATGAGCTTGTCGAAGTCACCCCGTCAAGTATTCGACTTCGCAAAGCAATTTTGGACAGAACGGTTCGCGGACGCAACGCGAAAAATGCGCGCAAGACCGATTGATATTTTTGCAAGCGTGAAAATTTTATCCCCACAATCACAAACGTGAATCGAAAAATCCGTTTCCACCAATGCGAATGTTATTTTCTCAAATGTGACAATCGAAAACGAATTTTGACGAATTTGCCCCGAAAGGGGCTTTTTTTGTTGCATTTTTCTTGCCGACTTTCAAAATGCCCGTTAAAATGCCAAACAACAAGAGGGAACATTACCGAAGGAGATGAAAAAAATGACACCGGTTGAACGCAGACTTCTGATAAAAGTTTCGACAATGTACTACCTCGAACATATGAAACAAAATGACATAGCAAAAAGGCTCGGCGTTGAACGTACCACGATAAGCAAATATTTGAAAAGAGCGGTTGACAAAGGGATTGTCACCATCACGGTTGCCAACGAAAATTTTGAGGAATTGGAATCCGTCATGGAAAAGCGTTTCGGCTTGAAAGAATGTTTCATCGTTCCCAAAAGTTATGACTTGCTCGCCGTTAAACAGTCAATGGGTCGTGCCGGACTTCAACTTCTCCGTCGAATAGTTTCAAATCATCAAGTTATCGGACTTGCTTGGGGAACTTCCATTCGCGAACTTACCCGGTTTGCGGAGCAGTCGAAACTTCCGAAAATTGATTCGGACTTCGTACCCCTCGACGGCGGACCGGAAAATATCGACAGCGAATATCACGTCAACACGATTTGCTACGAACTTGCACGTTCGTTCGGCGGTCGCTGTCATTACATTTACAACGCAATTATTCAGGACGTGAACTACGAAAAAATTTCCGCTTTTTGGAACAACTTGGACATCGGAATTGTCGGAATAGGTGCGCCGGTAAAATCTTCCAATCTCGTTTGGATGGGCGAATTCGGCAGAGAGGCGATAGAAAGTCTTTACAAAACCGGAGCGGTCGGCGAAATTTGTTCGGTCTTTTACGACAAAAACGGTAAAGAGGTTACTACGGATTTTTCCGACAGAATTATTGCCGTCGGTCTCGATAAACTTCGCAACTTGAATTATTCGATAGGTATGGCATCGTCACGAGAAAAAGTCATGTCGATTTTGGGAGCGGTTCGCGGACAAATGATAAACGTTTTAATCACCGACGAACTCACCGCAAAACTTATGCTGAACGAATATTGAGGAGAAATTTTTTATGGTTTACTTGGTCATCGCGGCGGTTGTCGTATGGATTTTGCAAACGGCGTTGGGCTTTTGGCAATTCAAACGGTTCGGAAATCATGTAAAGGATTTGCGGAAAATCGGACGTGTTGCAATCGGAAAGGCTCGCGGCGGTTTTGTTTCCGGAGTAATAATTCTTTTCGTGATTGATGAAAGTTGCCGGATTGTCAAAGGTGAAATCATGCAGGGACGAACGGTCTTTGCGAATTTCAAACCGTTTGACAAATTTAACGGGCTTGCACTTTTTGAACTCAACGAAGAAATTTGCAAGAGTTTGAAACTCGGCGGTCGTGAAACTTCGGCGGTCGTTTCTGCCCGACAAGATTATGAAAATTATCAAATCATAAAAGCAGATAACATCATTCCCCAAACTTGAAAAAAATTTCGACCGGGAAATTTGAGCGCGCAACTCTTCGGAGTATTTTCCCTTCGGTCGGTAAATCAAATAAATTCTTTATTTACTGAAGGGAGTATGAGTTATGGATTTTTTGGTAACCTTCGCGGAAACATTTATCGGAATGTTCAACAAAGGCGGCGAAACTTTGGCAGGTTGGGTAACGGGGATTATTCCGACTTTGGTCTGCCTTCTCATTGCGATGAATGCGCTTGTAAAAATTGTGGGTAACGACAAAATTGAAAAATTCGCCGGAGTTTGTGCCGGCAACCCGGTCACCCGTTACATTGTCCTTCCGGTTATCGGTGTATTCTTCTTCTGCAACCCGATGGGCTTGTCGCTCGGAAAATTCCTTCCGGAGTTTTACAAACCGAGTTACTACGCCGCATCAACCGCATCCTGCCACACGATGAACGGACTTTTCCCTCACATCAATCCGGGTGAATTGTTCGTCTATCTCGGTATCGCAAACGGAATAACGATGCTCGGACTCAGCACCGTTGATCTTGCCGTAAGATATTTGCTTATCGGTATCGTGATAAACTTCCTGCGCGGTTGGATAACCGACTTCACGACAACCTACGTGCAAAAACAGCAGGGTATCGAACTCAGCAAACAGCTGAAAAACGCATAAGGAGGAGTTGCAACAATGGCTGAATATAAATCTGTCGTCGTAAAAGCGGGGAGCGGCGGCTTCGGCGGTCCTTTGACTCTCGTACCGGACGGAAAGAAAAATAAAGTCGTCAACATTACCGGCGGTGTCATGTCAAAAGTTGCGGAAAGACTTGCGGAAATGACCGGCTGCGAATTGGTGGACGGA
>CAJOFG010000139.1 GCA_905233965.1 uncultured Selenomonadaceae bacterium | reverse complement strand
GTTTCGGTTTGAATTTCTTCTTCGGAAGGCGTTTCGGTACTTTCATTGTAAGCGACGATTTTTTTCTCCGGTATGTCGTAAAATTCTTCGTCGTCCTGCGAATTTAAAATATCCGCATCCGATTCCGATTCGACTTCAACCGGTTCGTCGTCCTTCGTCATGCCGTTTAAAATTTCGTCGAAATTCGGCGTTTCGTTTTCGTAAAGGTCGGGTGTTGCCTGCGGTTTGTCCGACTCCGGCGCGGCATTTTTTTCGGCAACTTTTTCGGACAATCTGTCGGATTGCGAAACTCCCGGATGAACGAAACCGGCACCGGAATTTAATTTTTCTATCGCCTGCTCCGCTTTTTCGACACCTTGAGCCGTGCCGTCCGTTTGGTAACGGGCAACTGCGGCGGATTTTGCCGGAGCCGGGTGCGAATCGGTTTCCCTTTGCGGCAGGGAAGTTTCTTCGACGGCTGCGGAAATTTCTACAATTTCCTTGCTGCCCAATCCCAAAATTCCGCCTTCCTTGTATTTTTTGCTGTGCAGAATGACGGCATCTTCGCCGAGCTCCGCTTTCATTGCCGCCATTGCCTCGCGCATTGTTGCGGCTTTAAAAACTTTTATCTGCATTTAAAAACCTCCGGGCAACTTTGAATGTTGCATAAATTACAATCTGACGACACCGAGAATTTGAATTTCGACCGACGAATCTATTTCCGCGTGAGATACGACGACGAGCTCCGGCACGGAACGTATGACAAGTTTGCGGAAGTACAGACGCACCGCCGGACTTGTCAACACGACCGGCGAATAACCCATGTTGTTTAATTTTTCCAATTCGTTCTGCAAGGACGAGAGTAATTTTTTCATCGAGTCCGGATCGAGGCTGACGAATGAGCCGTGATCCGTCCGTTGTATTCCTCCGGCAATTCGATTTTCCAAAGCCGGGTCGAGCGTGACGCACGGCAAAGTATTTCCCTGCACGACTTGCTGGGTGATTTGTCTTGCCATTGCGTGGCGAACGTATTCGGTAAGAATTTCCGTATCCTTCGTGACGCGGGAATAGTCGGACAAAACTTCCATGATTGTTGCCATGTCGCGAATGGAAACTCTTTCGTCCAAAAGGTTCGCCAAAACTTTTTGAATTTCGCCGACTCCCATGAGTTCCGGCACAACTTCCTGAACGAGTGACTGATGAGTTTTCGCGAGGTTGTCGATAAGATTTTGCGTTTCCTGCCGACCGAGAATTTCCGCCGCGTGTTGCTTGATAACTTCGGTCAAGTGAGTTGCGAGAACGGAAACGGCATCGACGACGGTATAACCGTTCAATTCCGCTTGTTCACGTTCGCTCTCCGGTATCCACAGAGCCGGAAGTCCGAAAGCCGGTTCAACCGTTTCAATTCCGGGCACTTCTTCAAAAACGGTACCGGAGTTCATCGCGAGGAAGTGATCCAACATCAATTCGCCGCGAGCAATTTCCATACCCTTCAACTTGATTATGTAAGCGTTCGGTTTAATCTGAATGTTATCGCGGATACGAATCGTCGGAACGACCAAACCGAGTTCAAGCGCACATTGCCGGCGAATCATTACGATTCTGTCCAGCAAGTCGCCGCCCTGCCCGGTATCGACGAGAGGAATTAACGAGTAACCGATTTCCAATTCCATAGGATCGACTTGCAGGAGCGAAACGATATTTTCCGGACGGGTTGCCTCCGCTTTTTCGCGGACTTCTTTTTGCTCTTCGCGAACCTCTTCGGAAACAGCCGTCTTTTTCCGCAAACTGTATCCGATGAATCCGCAGACACAGGCAAGGCAGAAAAACGGAATACCCGGCAGACCCGGAACAATCGCCAGCATTGTCAAAACGCCGCTGTTGATGAAGAAAATTCTTTCGTTATTGAAAAGTTGCTTGACAATATCGTTGCCGAGATTCCCTTCCGACGCGGCGCGGGTAACGATAATACCGGTTGCCGTCGAAATTAAAAGTGCCGGTATCTGACTGACAAGACCTTCACCGACAGTCAAAAGCGTGTAAGTTTGAAGTGCTTCGACCGCTTCCAAATTTCTCTGCGCCATGCCGATTACGAAACCGCCGCCGATATTTATCAACATGATGATGATTGCGGCTATCGCATCGCCTTTGACGAACTTTGACGCACCGTCCATCGCGCCGAAAAAATCAGCTTCGCGCTGAATTTTTTCACGCCGGATTTTTGCTTCCGCGTCGTCAATCGCGCCCTGATTCAAATCCGCATCAATCGCCATTTGTTTACCGGGCATCGCGTCCAAAGTGAAACGCGCCGAAACTTCCGCGACACGCTCCGAACCTTTCGTGATGACGATAAAGTTGATGATGACGAGGATTATAAACATGATGAAACCGACGACCGGGTTACCTCCGACGACGAAATTTCCGAACGCGGTTATAACTTCGCCGGCGTACCCGTTTATCAAAATCAATCGCGTTGATGAAATGTTGAGTGCCAACCTGAATAGAGTGGTGACCAAAAGCAGGGAGGGAAAGACCGATAAGTCCAGAGCCTCCTCATTGTAAATCGCGCTCATGACGACGACGAGCGCAATGGTTATGTTCAAACAAATAAGTATGTCAAGCAACGCGGTCGGCAACGGAATAATCATCATGATAACGATCATGACGAGAGTCACCGCAATTATTACGTCGCTGTATTTTTGTATAAAATTTCCGAGTGAAAGAGATTCGCCCGGCATCGGTTCTGTTGCGGCAGGCATTTATTTTTTCCCCATTCTTTTTTGTAACGAATTGAAAATCGAATTTAAAAAAACTTGTTTTATTATACTTATCCGTTTGAGATTGTCAATCAAGACGTGCCGGCAAAGATAAAACGACCGTAAATAAAAAATTTTCCCGAAACGTAAAAATGCGTTCGGGATTTTTTTGATTGACACTTTGTCCGGTTGTGCTATATTAAAACCGGTACGACAGAAAAAATTTTTGGAGGGATTGTGATATGCCCAAAGGCTCACCCGAACTCACGGCGGGGAGGAAAGATGAAATTATTTCCGCCTGCGAAAAACTTTATCGCACGATGAATTTCAAAGACATCACGATGAACGACATAGGGAACGAAACGACTTTCACCCGGACTTCAATTTACAATTATTTCCGGACGAAGGAAGAAATTTTTCTCGCGCTCCTGCAAAGGGAATATTATATTTGGGTCACGGAGCTCGACAAAATTATTGATACGAACGAAAATTTGACGCGGGAAGAATTTGCGGACGCTTTGGCAAAATCTTTGGAGGAGCGCAAACAACTTTTGAAACTCATGACGATGAATCACTTCGACATGGAGGAAAACAGCAGTATCGAAAATTTGACTGAGTTTAAAAAATCTTACGCCGCCTCTTTGAACGCCGTCGAACGTTGCCTGCAAAAATTTTTCCCGGCACTCACCGACAAGGAAAGAGAAAATTTTTTGTACGCGTTTTTCCCGTTCGTCTACGGAATTTATCCCTACGTCGAAGTTACCGAAAAGCAAAGTAAAGCGATGAAGGCGGCGGAATTAAGTTTTGTTCCCCACTCGATTTACGAACTTGCGCACAATTTTATTTTGAAGTTACTCCCTTAAATGTTGTTAGGGCGTGTTGGTAAAGACGAACGCACGCCGATGACGGTTATTTTTCCGTCCGGACTTTGTCAAAATTTCTTGAAATATGTACGATATTCCTGCGAA
>CAJOFG010000138.1 GCA_905233965.1 uncultured Selenomonadaceae bacterium | reverse complement strand
GATTCTGTCCGGCGCGGTGTCGAGAATGATTAACAAATCCGCGTCGAATTTTTCGTCCGGCTCCGGTCGTCTGATTTCATTTTCGCGGGGAAGGACGGAAAAATTTTTCGGCAGTTTGTCGTCAATGTAAGCGCGAACCTCTTTATTCATCGATTCGAGCATATGGAGCATTGCCAAAGCAGAACCTATTGCATCGCCGTCCGGGTTGATGTGTGCCGTCACCAAAATTTTTTTCGCCGCTTTAATTTTCTCCGCCGTCTCGCGAATTGTTATCTTCAATCGAGTCACGCTCCTTTTTTTCGGCATTTATCTTCAACAAAATTTTCTGAATGTGTTCGCTGTAGTCGAGCGATTTGTCCGGTGCGAAAGAAATTTCCGGAGTGAAACGAAGTCGGATTCTCTTCCCTATTTCCCGGCGCAAAAATCCCAACGCGGAGTTTAAGCCTTCCCACGTCTGTTTAATTTGTTCGTCGTTACCCATGACGCTGACGAAAATTTTTGCCTCGCGCAAATCTCCCGTCATTTCAACGCCGGTAACCGTGACGAAACCGATTCGCGGGTCTTTTATTTCCTTCATCAAAATTTTGCCGGTTTCCTGCTTGATAAGTTCCTGCAATTTTTCCACACGAAGTTTATTACTCATGATTTTTTTGTTCCTTAATTAAATTTCCAAACTCATTAAAACGTCGCCGGTATCCAAATCGAAAATTTGAATTTTGTCGTCGGTTATGACCGCGCAACTCGTTTTTTTGTCCTCGCGATTTGTGAGGTAAGGCGAAGGCGTTCCGGGATTCAGGAAAACCGTTTCGCCGCGTTTCTCCAAAACATTTTTGTGGACGTGTCCGGTAATGAAAATGTCCGCTTTGAGGTGAGCCGCCATCTCATTTTTTTCCTCATCACTCATGACGGTGTGTCCGTGCGTAACGACAATTCTTTTTCCGTTCGCGAAAACGTAAGCGTAAGGAGCTTGCACCGGCACTTCCAAAACCATTTGATCCACTTCAGAATCGCAATTCCCGCGACAAATTATCACCGGAATTTTTGAATTGTTAATCCGGTCAGCCAATGCTTTCGGCGCGTAATCGTCGCCCTTGCAATTCGGATTGTTCGGACCGTGATTGAGAACGTCGCCGGCGTGAAGAATCAAATCCGCGCCGTCAAAAAATTTTTCGCAAGCCCGGACGAAACGTCCTTCGTAGCCGTGAGTGTCGCTGATAACGCCTATTTTCATTTTCAATCGCTCTCCTTTTTTTCTCTCTTAAAAATTTTTTTGGTTGTCATCTTCAACCAATTTGCGTGCAAATAAACGTGGATTAAAATTCCGACGAGCATGACGTAGCCGCTGTATGTGTGAATGTCGCGAATAAGTTTGCGAACCGTTCTGCCGCCCGGCGTTAAATGAAAATCCAACATCACGCCGGTTCCCAGACATAAAAATCCGGCGACGAGTAAAATTATATCCGTCCAATAATTTTTTTTCATGTCAAAAACTTTCCCGGCGTTCAATTTCCCGCAAAAAATTTTCCATAGCCTTGCGATAATCGCCGGTCAATTCCTCCTGCGTTTCGTACTTGAAAAAATCCGCGAAGTGTTCAAGCATGGAAGTATTTTCTTTCGGCGCGGAAATTTCCGAAAAATTTTCCGGTTCCCTTTCCAAATTCGTAAACTTTATTCCGGCAAGATTGGGGAAAACATTTTCGCGCAACCTGTCCGCCGCGTAGAGAACGTGATTTTCATTCGTGATGTTCGCGAAAATATAATCGTCCGACCGTTCGCCGTCGCAAAGTTCGTCAACCGTTCCCTCGACAATGCGAACGTCCCGGCGCGGAGTCAGTTTAATATTCTCCGCAGAGATTTTTCCGTCGCCGTCCATTTCGACGAAGGTAATTCCTTTTTCATGAGTCGCCTCGTCAAAAGAATATTTCAGCGGCGAACCGGAATATCTGACGAAGTAACCGTTACTCTTTGCCATGTTTTGCGGCTTGTGCAAATGTCCCAGCGCGGTGTAAGTGTACGCAGAAAAATTTTCCGCGCCGATATTTTCCGCGCCGCCGACGAAAGTCCTTTCCGACTCCGAAGTTATCCCGCCCGCCGCGAAAAGATGAGCAACCGCGACGCTCCTTTTGCCGTCCGGAATTTTTTTTCGCGACTCGGTAAGATAAATTTTAATCGCCTCGTCACCGGTCAAACGTCTTTCCGGTTCGTCGTGAAAAAATTTTTCCCGAATTGCCGGCGGTTCAAAATACGGGACAAGCGAAAAATAAACTTCGCCGAACTCGTCGCGCAAAACGATCGGCGAAGGATTTTTTTCCGGCTTGGTGATGATGAAAAAATTTTCCCGCGCCAAAATTCTTCCGGCGAAATTTAATCTGGACGCACTGTCGTGATTCCCGGAAATGCAGAGTATCGGAATTTTTTTTTCGTTCAGCTTGAAAATAATTTCGTCGAACAAATTCACCGCGTCAACCGGCGGAACTCCCCTGTCGTAAATATCGCCGGCAATTATTATCGCGTCCGGGTTCAATTCGTCGGCAAGTTTCAAAAATTCCCCGTTCAAAAGATAATCCTGATCTTCAAGCAACGAATTGTGCATTAAAGTTTTTCCCAAATGCCAATCGCCCGTGTGAATCAGTCGCATAAATTTTTCCTCCGCGTCAAGCCAAATCCGGACGAAGATTTTTCGCGCCGCCTTCGTAAACGTGATAAATTTCTTCCGGTGCTTTGTCCGAATCGAGCAGGATTAAAACTCTCACGCACATCGGCAAAGAATTTTTAACGTCCGGCTCAACCGTATCGAAGAGAGGGACGAGGTGGAACCCGCCCGACATTTTTCTTACGCCGGTTGACGGGAAGGCGGCAGTCAAATCTTTTGTCGAAGAAAAAATTATCGCGCCGACTTCAGACGGGGAGAGCATATTTGCCGACATTATTTTCGTCACGAGAAATTGTGCCGCGTGATAAATTTCTTCCTCAGAATTTTCTTTAACGGTTATCGCTCCTCTTATTCCGCGCAATGCCATAAAAAAAACTTCCTTTCGTCATTCTCCGGGATTATATTTTTCGCGAATCTGTTGCAGAACCGTTTCGTTCGACAAAAATTCTTCGTAGCCGGAAATTCTGTCAACCATTCCGTCGGTCGCGATCTCCATAATCCGATTTGCAATTTTGTTTGTAAAAGTCCGGTCTTCGTCGGTAAAAATTATGGTGCCGGGAAATTCGATTAAAGCTCTTTCCAACTCCTCAATCATCGGGAGGTCGAGACAATTTGTCGGATTGTCGAGCAACAATAAATTCACGTCAAGCTTTTGCAAATTTTCCAATTCGGTTTTCGCGGACGCGCCGGTGAAAACTTTAGGCATATGTCCGACGCGAACATTTTCGCCGAAGTCAATCGTGCCGCGCCCGGTTGTCGTGTCGTCCGGCTCGTTACGAAAAGCTCGGAGCAAAGTTTTAATCAACTTCGACCTGCCTTTTTTGTTTCGACCGGTGAGCGCGATTTTCTGTCCCCGGCGCGCAATGAAACTGATGTGTTTGAAAAGCGGTTCGCTGTCCCGAATCCTTGCAAGTTTTTCGACGGCGACGACGACCGGCAAAGTTATGTCGTCCGGTTCGCCGGGAGGAAAATTTTCACTGCAGGTAAATCTGATCGGCTGGACTTCGTTTTTGCCGGTTGATAAAATATCTGTCGTTGCTCGCGGCGACGACCGTCAACTTCGGACGGGTGAGAATAAATTTTATCAGCCACTCCACGCCTTCGTTATCCAAATTTTTTGTCGGCTCGTCAAGGAGCAAAATAATTTCTTCGTCCTTCAAGCCGCGCAACTTCCTTTTCAATTTTTCTATCGCCGACATTTCAGCCATACGAAGTTCGGAAAAATCGGAAGAAATATTTCCGGCGACGTAAATAATTTTCCCGGAAATTTTTGCAGTCCCGGAAGTCGGCAAAAGTCGCCCGGCGATGATGTCGAGCAGAGAAGATTTTCCGGAGCCTTCGCCGCCGGTAATTCCGATTTTATCTCCCTGCGGCGCATCAAAATTCAAGTCGGAAAAAATTTCGCGCGTTCCGAGTTGCAAACCCAAATTTTTTATCGTAATCATTTTTTCTCTCCAAATTAAATGTTCCGGGAAATAATACACGTTTGAGATTTTAAAATCAACCGCCGCGAAAATTTTTTGCCCGGAGAAAAAAATTCCGTCGATCGGCGTGATTGATGCAAAAAAATTTCACTTTGCCGACACGCCGCAAAATAATGGAATTTATTTTCTCTGTACTTTTTCCGGCGCGAATTGTAAAATTTCCGGCGTTGTCAAAAATTTTTTTGAGAGGAAAATTTTTTATGAAGAATTGGTTTGCCGGTTTACAAATTTTGGGCAAGGCATTGATGATGCCGGTTGCGGTTCTCCCGGCGGCTGCGCTCTTACTTCGATTGGGTGCGCCGGACGTTTTCGATATTCCGTTCATCACGAAAGCCGGAGGAGCGATATTTGAAAATCTTCCGCTGATTTTCGCGACCGGAATTTCAATCGGAATTGCAAAGGACGGCAACGGCACGGCGGCACTGTCCGGCGTTATCGGTTACCTTGTTTTGACGACGGGACTTTCCGTCATTGATGAAAGTTTGAATCCGGGAATTTTGGCGGGCATCGTTGCCGGAGTGACTGCCGGAATGATTTACAATCGGTACAAAAATATTCAACTGCCGGAGTTTCTCGGATTTTTTTCCGGGCAACGTTTCGTTTCGATTGCAACTTCGTTCGCGTCGATTGTCGAGGCGGCGATTTTCGGAATTGTTTGGTCGCCGTGCCAAAATTTTATTTACTCCGTCGGCGATTGGATAATTCATGCCGGGACGATCGGCGTTTTGATTTTCGGATTCCTCAACAGAATTTTGATTCCGATCGGACTTCATCACATTTTGAACAGTTTCGTCTGGTTCGTTTTCGGCGAATATACAAATCCCGTCACCGGCGTTACGGTAACGGGGGACTTGAACAGATTTTTTGCCGGAGATCCGACTGCCGGAATGTTCACTGCCGGATTTTTCCCGGTGTTCATGTTCGGACTGCCTGCCGCCGCATTTGCAATGTACCGGGCGACGAAACCGGAGAATCGAAAAAAATTTTCCGGCGTGTTCGTTTCGATGGCGTTGACGGCTTTTTTGACAGGGATAACCGAGCCGCTGGAATTTTCGTTCATGTTCATCG
>CAJOFG010000137.1:767-4493 GCA_905233965.1 uncultured Selenomonadaceae bacterium | reverse complement strand
TGACTTGAAAGAATTGGGATTGACTTGGCAGGAAGAGGCGGTCATCGCCGAATACGCCGGCAAAGTTCCTATCCCCCTCGATTTGGGCATCGTAACCATTCCGCTCGTCGGTTATCAGGGTTCTGTTCTCCCGGCATTGGTTCTCGGTATCTTTGCCGCGAAATTCCAGCATTGGCTTAAAACTTTCATTCCGGATGTCATCGACTTGATTGTCACCCCGTTCCTTACCTTGACTGTTTCGATGGCTCTCGGTTTCATCGTTGTCGGTCCGATCATGCACGGTCTTGAACAAGTTGTTTTCGGTGCGGTTCAAAACTTCCTCGAGATTCCGATTCTCGGCGGTCTCATCATCGGCGGCTTCCAACAGGTCATCGTTATCTTCGGTGTTCACCACGTCTTCAGTGCTCTTGAAATTTATCTTCTCAGCACGATTCAGGCAGACCCCTTCAACGCGATCATCACTTGTGCGACGATTGCTCAGGGCGGTGCGGCTCTTGCGGTTTCCCTCAAAACTCAGGACAAGAAAAAACGCGCTCTTTACATTTCCTCGACGGTTCCGGCTTTCTTGGGAATTACCGAGCCGGCAATTTTCGGTATTAACCTCCGTCTTATGAAACCGTTCGTATTCGGTTGTTGCGGCGGTGCGGTCGGCGGCGCGATTTCCAGTTTCTTGGGTCTTGCCGGTACCGGTATGGGCATAACGGTTTTGCCGGGTATGTTGCTCTACATGAACGGACAACTTCTCCAATACATCATCGTCAACTTGATTGCGTTTGCGGTCGGTTTCGGTTTGACTTACACGCTTTACAAAGTTGAAGAATAAAATTTTCGCAACGAAATAGAATTTTTAAAATCCGGATCGGAGGGTGAAAAAATTAAAGATTTCCCCTCCGGTCTTTTTTAAATTTTTTTTGAGAGGTGATTTCAAATGCAAAAGCCGGAAGTTAAACGTAGAGTGTGTCGGTAAAGACAAACGCACGCCGATGACGGTTATTTTTCCGCCGATACTTTGTCAAAATTTCTTGACGTATGTACGATACGCCTGCGAAATTTTTTCGCAACCTTTGACATTCATTGATGATGACGGCAAGTAAATCGACTGAGTAAAAAATTTTTTGTCGAATAAGTTTAACGATTGAGGGAAAAAAATGTATTTGACTGCAACGAAGAAAAGAGATTTTACGCTTGACGTTTTTCGCGGACTTGCAATAGCGATTATGATTATTGTTGACGCGCCGCCCGGAGAAATTTTTCCTCTGTTGCAACACGCGGAGTGGGAAGGAATGACGATAGCGGACGCGGCATTTCCCGGATTCGTTTTCGCGATGGGAGCGTCGGCGGCTTTTTCGATGAGCCGGAGAGAAATTTCTTTCCGGAAAATTTTTGTGCGCTCGGCAATTTTATTTTTAATCGGACTTATTTTTAATGCGAAAGGGAATTTATTTTCGTATATGTTGCTCGACAATTTCACCGGTGCGGAACTTTTTTCCGGGACGATTGAACACGGAAGATTTTTCGGAATACTTCAGCGGCTGGCACTGACTTATTTTGCCGGAATGATTATCGTAAAAATTATTTCAAGCGACACCGGAATTTTTATTTCCGCGTTCGCACTTTTGATTTTGTCGTCGCTCGGATTTCATTTTTACGCACCCGGCGCACCGTTTGAACAGTCGCACAATTTAAGCGGCGCGATTGATTTGATTTTGCCGGGCGCGAATCACATTTACACGCCGACGGGCGACCCGGAAGGTTTATTCGGAACGATTGCAAGTACCGCGTCGATGTTGTTCGGATTTTTGGCGGGGAAAGTTTTGGCGGACAATACTTTTCTTCGCGACAAAATTTATATTCTCGGTTTGAGCGGAATGATTCTTTCGGTTATCGGCGGCGCGTGGAGTTTCGTCGATATAATTTCAAAAAATCTTTGGACGGCTCCCTTCGCGCTGTTGAACGCCGGCGGCGGAATGATTTTATTCGCGTTTTTCCTGAACCTTTTCAACTCGGACGAAAGCGCAAAAAAAATTTTCCGACCGGTTGCCGCGCTCGGAAAAAATCCGCTGTTCTTTTTTCTCGCGTCGAACATTTGCGTTGCATTTTTCTGCATCCTTCCCTCACCCGTTGAAGGCGTTCCGTATTGGATTTGGCTGTGGCAGAATACGACTTACGATCTTGCCGGCGTTGAATTGAGCGTTACGATTTTTTGTCTGATTTGGTGCGCGCTCTGGTTTTTGCCGGCGATGATTTTGGATTGGTTCGGGATAGTGATTAAAATTTGATTCGGGAATTTTTTTTCGACGTTTCAACGGTGATGTGGCGTGACGGAACGGTTTTGCGTCGTCGCCTGAAAAAATTTATTTTCTCCCGCCTGGTAACGCCTCTGCTTTACCTTGTCGCTTTCGGTTGGGGACTGGGACGGAGCATAACGGTTGAGAGCGGGACTTATCTTGATTTTCTCGTGCCGGGAATTATCGCGCTCAACACGATGAATGTAAGTTACATGGGGATTGTCCCGATACACGCGGAGAGAGTTTATCACAAAAGTTTGGAGGAATATTTAATCGCGCCGATTTCGCCTTCCGCTTACGTCGTCGGAAAAATCGGTTCGTCGATTATTCGCGCTTTGATTTCAACCGTTTTGATTTTGAGCGTCGCATTTTTTTTCGGCGCGGAGTTGAATTTTTTTTCCGACGCATTGCGAACGTCAGAATTTTTTTCCGTCGTCATGTTGAACTCGATAATTTTTGCCGGGATAGGTTTTTGTGCGGCGATGCGCGTTCAAACTTACGAAGAAGTCGCGCAGGTGAACACTTACGTTTTGGTACCGATGAGTTTTCTCTGCGGAACTTTTTTTCAAACGGACAGGTTGCCGGAAGTCGTGCGTTTCGTCGTGGACATTTTGCCGCTGACTCATACGAGCAATTTACTTCGATACGGATTTGATTCGACTTCGTTTTTGATTTTGATTTTTTATGCGGTAATTTTATTTTTGCTCGCGCGCAGAGATTTTAAAAATATTTCTCCGTGAAATTGAAAACCGGGACGAAAATTTTTTGCAGGAAATTCAATGTTCAAGTCGAAAAATTTTTTTGTGAGGGGAGGAGTCGGTATGAAAAAAATTTTTTTGCTCGGGACGATTGCAGCCGTTTTTGCGGAAATTTTTTTTGCAAATTTTGTACACGCCGAAGTGAAGACTTATGAGGGCATCGGCGAAGCGACAGTGGAAACGACGATGGAGGACGCAAAAAATTCGGCAAGGAAATATGCCGCCCGTGATGCCGCCGAAAAATTTTCCGTTTACGTTGAAAGTCTGACGGAAACAAAAAATGCGGTGACGAGTCGCGACGAAATTGTTGTGAAGTCGGAAAGCATTATGAAAATTATCGACGTAAAATATCGTGTCGTGCCTTTTGACGAAGATTTTGCGGTTCGTGCAATCGTCACGGCAGAATTTGATACCGACGAAATTGAAAAATTTCTTCACGGTACCGGAAAATAAAAATTTACAAAAAAAGTCCTCCGCCGCGATTGTCGGAGGGCTTTTTTATGATACGCACCTGATTTTTATACGTCTGTATTTTTTCCGGCGATTAGGGCGTGTCGGTAAAGTAATAATGTGCGACGTGACGAGGAATTTTTTCGTCGGACAAGGAAAAATTTCGCAGGCGTATCGATATACGTCAAGAAATTTTGACAAAGTCACGGCGGAAAAATAACCGTCATCGG
>CAJOFG010000137.1:0-747 GCA_905233965.1 uncultured Selenomonadaceae bacterium | reverse complement strand
CTTTATTGCAAAAAAAATTAACAGCCGCAGAAAATTTTGCTCCGCGACTGTTTTTATAAAATGTGCCGAAATTTATTTTTTTATCATACGTACAGGATTTTGTTGAGTTTCAACTTTTTTTCCGATGTATTTGTCGCGAATTTTTTCCGGCGCAATTTTGCCGACAAATTCAAGCCGATTTTCTACATTTTCGCTCGGCGTTTCAACACTGCGTAATGTCGTTTCTGCAGGAAACCACGCCGCAATTTTATAAACTTCCAAAATTTCGCCGCCTGCTACTGCCAACGCATACTCAATATCTTTCACATTGTCAAAATTAACTCGCCAATAGCCGCGCGTAATTTCATAAAGTTCAAACTTTGTCGGCGGATTTTCGCTGTCATAACTTTTCGCAAGATTGAGCAAAATTACATTTTCTGCAAAATCTTTGTCTGTCAAGATTTCTCCCATAAAAGTCTTCCTTTCTGCGATTAAAAAAACTTTCAACCTCTGCCAAGCTGTCTTGCTTTTGCAATATCTGCTTTATATTTCGCAGTTTGACCAAGCTTTTTATAACAAAGTCCGCGAGTATAATACGCATCTGCATTATTGGAATCAAGTTGAATTACTTTACTAAAGTCTAATATCGCTGCACTGTAATTTTTTAAGATGTAATAAGTAGTTCCACGAGAATTATATGGTTCAAAATTATTTGGAGCAAGTTGAATCGCTTTATTAAAATCGGAAAATGCTTCAGAATATTTTTGT
>CAJOFG010000136.1 GCA_905233965.1 uncultured Selenomonadaceae bacterium | reverse complement strand
CCGACAACTTTTTCCAGGAAGTGACGAATCATCGATTCCGTCATATCGTAGTCGGCAATAACTCCGTCGCGGAGAGGACGGACGGCAATAATATTTCCCGGCGTGCGCCCGATCATTTGCCGCGCCTCTTCGCCGATTGCCAAAATCGTATTGTCATCTTTGTTCACGGCGACAACCGACGGTTCACGCAAAACAATTCCCTTGCCGCGAACGTAAACCAAAATGTTTGCGGTTCCCAAATCTATTCCGATGCTTGTTGACATTCCAAACAAAATTCAAAACTCCTTTCACGGAGAAATATTTTTAAAAATCTTCTCTGCCCAACGGTTCACTCAAATCCATGTGTCCGGCGAAAGTTTCAACATTCTTTCCGTCAATCAAAAATTTTACCTTCTTGACTTCCGGAAATTCGGTAAGAGTTTTAACGACGGAGCTTATCAAAAGTTCTTCGCCGGTCGAGCCGCCGACAAAATGAGTTGCCGTCCCCTGACTGAAGTCAACGGTAACCATGTTTCCTGCCAACTTCGCGCCGTTAATTTTCGCACCCTTCGGGAAAATTTCGATAACGTCTTTTTCGTCCGGTGTCACGGTGAGAATTTTTATCGCCTCAAGATATTTTTCGCCGTCGTTGTGAATTTTTATTTTCCGATTCAGCGCGATAAGACCGATTCCGGCTTTGTCCGGGTAGTAAGCTTTTATTTCGAGAGTTTTCGCCGGAGTTTCCTCCTTGTCATCCGTTTTCGTCTGTTTATCATTTTTTTGTTCTGCCGGTTTTTGTTTATCTTTATTTTCGGTATCGGTTTGAGTTTGCTTTTCGGAAGGTTGATTGTTTTGCGGAGGTTGTTTGTCGCAACCGGAAATTACAAGCATGAGCGCAACCGTCGCGAGTGCTAAAATTTTTTTAATCAAATCGGATAAAGCCTCCTTAATTCGTTACGAGCCGGTAAAAAATCTGCTTACGGCTTTTGCTATCGCAGCGGCAAGCGTATTTTGATATTCGTCGTCGGCAAGCAAACGTTCTTCGCGGTAATTTGTGATGAAAGCCAGTTCGACGAGAGATGCCGGACAAGCCGTGTGTCTTATGACGTAAAAATTCGCCTTTCCCGCCGATGCAAGCTCTTCGTTCAAAAGTTGTGCAAGCCTTCTGCCTTCAGAACTTCTTCCGGAATAATAAGTTTCCATTCCGTTTGCCGAAGGAGATTGAAACGCGTTGCAGTGGATCGAAACGAAAACGTCCGCGTTCGACGGTGCTTTATCCACTCTTGCCTGCAATTCCATGACGTTCGGCGAACCCGCGTAGGTAACATCTCTGTCGGTCGTGCGCGTCATGATAACTTTCGCGCCGGCATCGGTCAAAAGCGATTCGGTTTTTTTCGCAACGGAAAGGCAGACATCTTTCTCCCTCAATCCGCTCGGACCGGACGCTCCGCTGTCGCCGCCGCCGTGTCCCGGATCTATTACGATAATTTTATCTTTAACGTCGAGAGAGCCGGTACCCTTGCCGGATTTCTTTTTGACGTGCAAAACGATTCGCGCGGATTTTTTCTCCGTTTTGTTCGCCGGCTGAAGTTCGAGGTCGAAAGAGTCTTCGTTGACCGGGAAGTTAAAAGAAATTCTCACTCTGCTGTGGTTTACTTTAAATTCGTTCACCGAAATTTTTTTGACGAAGTCTTTCGCTTCAATCTTCGTGCCGGAAATTCTGCTGATTCTTCCCGGCGCGGTGTTGTCGAGTTCCACCAAAAGTTGGTCGCCGTTTACTTTTGTCTGAATATCGGATTCGGAAATTTTGCCTTTGAAATTTATTTCGACTTCAATATAATCATCGACTTCTTTTGAAATTACGCTCGTCAATTCCGCGCCGGCTTTTGCGTTCGCCGTGCCGGAGAAAAGCGGAGCGAAAATCATCATCAGGGCAAACAGGGAAAAAATTTTTTTAATCAATATCATCACTCCGAGCTTTCAACAAATTTTTCGCTTCTTCAAAAGCGGCTTGTGTTTTCTCTTCGTCGGCGGAAATTTTTATCGTCAGATAATCTCCGTCGCTTGAACCTTCCGGCAAAAATTCTGCGGGAAAAATTATTTCGCCGGAATATTCTTCGCCGCCTTCGTCAATGAGGAGAACGGCCTCCGCTCCCCCGTCCTCAAGCTCCTCAATCCTGTCGAGGTACACGCTTATTTCTTTTGCTTTTCCTTTATCCATGCGTCAACCCAATCCTCCTTTATCTCCGGTTTCACGGAATATTTTTTTCCGTCCGAAGTCAGAACAACCGTTCCGTTTTTCCACGTCCACAAAATATTTTCCGGCTTGATACCGGCGTTAAGATAAATTTTCAGCGCGGCAACGTGCGGGTGACCGTAAGTATTTCCTCCGCGTTTGTCGGTGGGTTCGCCGGCGGAAATGAAAACGTATTCCGGCTTGACCGTTTCGACGAAAGTATCGGAGGAGGAAGTTTTGCTTCCGTGATGTCCGGATTTTAAAATCGTACTCCGAATTTTTTCCGCGTCGAAGTCAGCCCAAATTTCGCTTTCAACCGGTTTTTCCGCGTCGCCGGTGAACATCATCGAAAAATCTTTGTAAACCAATCTGCCGACGATCGATTCATTGTTCGGGTCGGATTTTTGCTTTCCGTCGTTCACTTCGTCAACAAGTTTTTTCGTCGGGTAGAGGACTTCAAATTTCACGCCGCCGCCGAAGTCGAGCGTGTCGCCGGAGGTAACGGAGGAAATTTTTATTTTTTTGCTCTCCGCCGTCTTGACGTAGCCGAGATAAATTTTTGAAGTCGAAACAACGCCGTTGTCGAAAATTTCCTTGACGGTGTATTTGTCGTCTTTCAAAAGTTTATCCATGCCGCCGATGTGGTCTGCGTGCGGGTGCGTCAAAATAATTTTGTCAAACTCGGTAACGCCGGCTTTGTCGAGTTCCTCAACAAGTTTTTCGCGCTCGTCAATGTCCGACGTGTCGATTAAAATATTTTGCGAAGAAGTTTGAATCAGGAAAGAATCACCCTGCCCGACGTTAAGCATGGTAATTTTCAAATTTCCTTTAACGTCTTTTTCTTCCGTCGAACCGGTTTGCTCTTCGGTCTGCGGATTGTTTTTTACTCCGGCATCGGAATTGCCGCCGCAACCGGAGAGGACGAACGTCAACAAAATCAATGCCGACAAAAAAATTTTTTTCATAAAATCAACTCCGATTCATCACAAAATATATTTTTCGATACCGATTGCAACTCCGTCGTCATGAACGGAGGGAACGATAAATTTTGCGGCAGACTTCGCCTTGTCAACGCCGTTTTCCAAAGTAATGCCGGTGCCGGCGGTTTTCAACATTTCGATATCGTTCAAGCCGTCGCCGAACGCGTAAGAATTTTTAACGTCAATTCCGAAGTGATTCAGCAATTTCAACATACCGCTTGCCTTTGAAATTTTGTCGGAAGAAATTTCCAAACTCTTGAAGTGGAACGGATCGGATCTGCCGGTAAATCCGGGTGTCGCGATAATTTTTTTGTAAACCTTATCGACTTCCTCAAAATCCGTCCGGGAAGTGATGAATTCCATTTTTTGGAAAGTCACTTCGTCGAAATTAAATTCCCTCACGATTCGATTCATATCCACGCCGACTTTTTTTATAAATTCCGTGCATTTTTCAAATCGCAAAGGAATATAAATATCCGGGTAACCCTGCAACATATATTCGATTTTTTCCGACTCGGCGTATTCACAAATTTTTTTCGCGTCGGCATTGTTCAAATCGTCCCGGAAAAAAACTTTCCCGTCCAAAAAAATCAAAGTGCCGTTCGCCATGATGAAACCGTCAAAACCGATGTCGAAAAATCTTTTTTCCATAAAGCCGTAAGGTCTGCCCGTCGCAATGAAAACATAATGCCCGGCTTTTTTCAATTTGTCCAGTGCGTCACGAACTTTTTTTGTCGGCATCAAAAGTCCTTTTTTCGCGTCAATCAATGTGCCGTCAATGTCGAAAAAAATTGCCTTCCTCATTGTTATCCCTTCGGTAAAAAAATTTGTTTGCGACAAAAAAAATAAACGGAAAATTTTTCCGCCGGACTTTGCTCAAAAATATTTTCAATTTACGTCCGATAAGAATTTCGACGCATTATAGCACGTTCAAAGCGGAAATAAAACATTTATTTGAAAAAACGAAAAAATTTTTCGGCAAATTTTTTTGTTACGAGTTTACCTTCATGACACGCCATAATTTTTTTTGCAGGAAAAATTTTCAAGTCAACGAAAAAAATACAATCCGGCGACGAAAATTTTTTCGCGAAAAATAAATAAGACCCCGCAAAAAATTCCGCAGAGTCTTTGTATCTTTTATCGCGCCGAAAAAAATCAGGCACTCTTTTTGCGTCTCACTTCGACTTCGACATAATCAATCGGACCGGCGATCGGGACGCTCGGTTTGCGAATACGAATAATACATTCGTCGATATGTTCAAACTTGGAAAAAAGTTTGTCGGAGATATAATTTCCGAGTTCCGCCAAAGTTTGGAAACGGGTATTTTCCGTCGCGTCTTTGAGAAGGTCATAAACGCGGGCGGTGTCCACGCTGTCATTGATGACACCGGCTTTGACATCGTCGTCGCGGACAATCATTTCAACGTCGAAGAAAAATTTCTGTCCCTGTTCGCGTTCGTATTCGTAGTAGCCGTGAAAGCCGTAGAACATCATGTTATGAATACTGATTTTTACCATTACAATCCCTCCGCCTTTTCTGTCCGAAAATTTTTCTTACATTATAGCACAATCGAAAAAAGAGGGAAGAAAAAATTTTTTTCGGAAGGAGTTTTTTTATTGGAAGTCACCACATTTTTTT
>CAJOFG010000135.1:5419-15247 GCA_905233965.1 uncultured Selenomonadaceae bacterium | reverse complement strand
AATAAAATCATTTCCGGGAATTTTCAAACGTGTTATAATCGCCGGGTACATTTTTGAAAAACAAATTGAGGAGGAAATTTTAAATGGCAACAATAATTGCACCGTCGATTTTGGCGGCGAATTTTTCAAACCTCGCGGAGGAAATAAAAAAAGTTACGGCGGCGGGAGCGGAATATATTCACGTTGACGTTATGGACGGCTCTTTCGTGCCGGAAATTACTTTCGGCGTTCCGATTGTAAAAAGTTTGCGCGAAATTACCGCCGCGACAATCGACGTTCATTTGATGATTGAAAATCCGGAAAATCAAATCAAAAAATTTGCGAATGCCGGAGCAGACATAATTACTTTTCACGTCGAAGCGACGAAACACCCGCACCGGGTTATTCAGCAAATTCATGAAGCGGGTTGCAAAGCCGGCGTTGCGCTGAATCCGGGAACATCTCTTTCGGCAGTCGAAGAGCTTATCGAAGATGCGGACATGGTTCTGGTCATGACGGTGAATCCGGGTTACGGCGGACAAAAATTTATTGAGTCCATGCTCGGCAAAATCCATATGCTTTACCACATGATTGAGGAAATGGAAACGGAGTGCGACATTCAGGTTGACGGCGGAATAAATCCGGAAACTTCCGTTGACGTTCGTGAGGCGGGCGCAAATATTTTGGTTGCCGGCTCGGCAATTTTTGACGCTCCGGACATTGCGGCTGCCGTCGAAGAAATTCGCGGCGAGGAAATTGAACATCATCATTAAGGAGAAAAAATTTTTAAAATGATTTTTGATTCACATAACCATACAAAATTTTCGGCAGACTCCGAAATGCTTGCCGAAGACGCGATTAAACGCGCCGAAAGTTTAAATCTCGGCTTGGTCTTTACCGAACATTTGGATTTCGACTTGCCGGGAAATTTTATTTTCAATCCGACCGACTACTTCGACGAATACAAAAAATTTCGCGGCGATAAAGTCCGGCTCGGTGCGGAAGTCGGCATGACAAAAATTTCGCGCGAAAGAAATAAAAAATTCGTCGCCGAAAACGATTTCGACATGATAATCGGTTCGATTCATATGTTGGACGGCGAAGACATTTACCACAAAGAATTTTTCGACGGCAAAACGAAGAGCGAAACTTACAAAAATTTTTTCACCGTCACGGCGGAGGAGGCGGCGGTTGAAGATTTCGACGTACTCGGTCACATCGATTACATTTGCCGCGCCGCAACTTACGAAGATACTTCGATTGATTACCCGACTTTCAAAAATGAGATTGACGAAGTTTTAAAAATCGTCGTCGAACGCGAAAAAGTTTTGGAACTTAACACGCGACGCTTGAGCAACCCGGAAGTTTTGAAGGAGCTTGAGCCGGTTTACCGCAGTTACAAAAATTTCGGCGGGCGTTTCGTAACAATCGGTTCGGACGCACACAGACCGGACGCGGTCGGCGGAAATTTCAAAGTCGCGCTCGATTTTGTTTCCGCGCTCGATTTAAAACCGGTAACTTTCAGCAAAAGAAAAATCGAAGTTTTGAGTTAAAGAAAAATTTTCGGCAGGTGAAAAAAATGTGTCTTGCATTTCCGGCAAAAGTTGTTGACGTGAAGGATTCTTTGGCGACGGTCGAACGCTCCGGAGTGAAACGTCCGGTAAGTTTGATGCTCCTTCCCGACGCGAAACCCGGCGATTTCGTTCTGGTTCACGCGGGATTCGCCATGCAATTTATCGACGAAGAGGAATTGAAATTGCGCGATGCACTCGTCGCCGAAATGAACGGTGCGCCGCGAACAGTGACGGAGTTAAAAAATGTCTGACGTATCCGGTTTGATTCAAAAAATTAAAAATCTCGCCGAAGGGAAAAATAAAATTCGGCTCATGGAAGTTTGCGGCACTCATACCGTTTCTATTTTTCGTTCCGGCATACGACAAATTTTACCGGCGAACGTCGAATTCGATTACATTGACAAAGCAATTTTTTATTCTGCGCAACCGGATTTCATAATCGCGACTTTCGGCGATATGTTGAAAGTGCCGGGCAGTAAATCGAATTTGGCGGACGAATCGGCAGGCGGCGCGGACATCAGAATAATTTATTCGCCGACTGACTGTTTGAAACTCGCGGCGGAAAATCCGGACAAGAAAATAATTTTTTTGGCGGTCGGCTTTGAAACGACTTCACCGACGGCGGCGGCAACAATTTTGGCGGCGAAAAATTCCGGAGTAAAGAATTTATTTTTCCTGTCCGCGCAAAAGTTGGTTCCTCCCGCGCTGAAAATGTTGCTCGAAGATCCGCAAGTCAAAGTTGACGGATTTTTATTGCCGGGTCACGTTTCGGTTGTAACAGGTTCGGACGTTTTCCAATTTTTGGCAAGCGATTACAAAATTCCGGGAGTCGTCGCCGGATTCGAGCCGGAAGAAATTTTAATCGCGATTTTAAATTTGCTCCGGCAGATTTACGAAGGACGCGCCGAAATTGCGAACGAATATAAAAGCGTCGTAAAGCCGGAAGGCAACGTCACGGCGAAAAAAATTCTCGCGCAGGTTTATGAGGAAACGGATTCGCTTTGGCGCGGCATGGGCGAAATAAAAAAATCCGGGTTGAAAGTTCGCCCGGAGTTTTCCGACTTCGACATTGAAAAAATTTTTCCGGCTGACGTCAAGCCGTGCGAAAAAAAATCCGGCTGTCGTTGCGGAGAAGTTTTGCGCGGAATAATCACGCCGCCGAATTGTCCGCTGTTCGGCAAAAAATGCGAACCTCTTCACGCGGTCGGTCCGTGCATGGTTTCCGTCGAAGGAATTTGCGCGGCGTGGTACAAATATTCCGGGCTGAAAAATGGAAAGTACAATGATTAAAAAAACTCGTGTAATGGGAATTTTAAACGTCACGCCGGATTCTTTTTCGGACGGCGGTTTTTTTTTCACGCCGGAAAATGCGATTCGCCGGGCGGGTGAACTCGTCAGGGACGGCGCGGACATCATCGACATCGGCGCGGAGTCCACGCGACCGGGTTTCACGCCGATTGATGCCGACGAAGAAATTTCACGTCTGGAAAAAATTATTCCGGCGATAAAAAATTTCGGCGTACCCGTTTCGGTTGACACTTACAAGCCGGAAGTTGCCGAAGTCGCTCTGAAACTCGGTGCGGAAATTTTGAACGACGTGAGCGGCTTGAAAAATTTGCAAATGCTTGACGTTGCAAAAAAATTTGACTGCCCGATAATCGTAATGCACAATGAGAAAAATTTTTGCGAAAACATAATCGACGACGTAAAAATTTTTTTCCGCAAAACTTTTGAGCTGTGCGAAAATTCCGGGTTCGACCGCGACAAAATTATTTTTGATCCGGGCATCGGGTTCGGCAAAACGCAGGACGAAAATTTAATCGTGCTGAAAAATCTTCGGGAGTTGAAAAATTCCTGCGGCGAAAATTTATTTTTGCTGGGCGCGAGTCGGAAAAGTTTTATCGGGCATTTCGCCGGCTTTGAAGGTTTGCGTTGCCGGAATTTTGCGCGGCACGGACATCGTGCGCGTTCACAACGTGAAGATGATTTCCAAAATGTGCCACATGACAGATATTTTGAAGGGAGTTTGAAACCGTGACAAAAAAATTTTTGCAAGTGTTGTTGTCGGTTTTTTTGTTCGCGATAATTTTTTCGCCGGTTGCAAATGCGGAAGTCGTAACGCGACAGGACGGGAGCGGTGACGCAGAGATGCCGCGAAATTTCCGGGTCATCACGGAAAATTTTGAAGTGCCGGAGGGAGAGTTAAAACCTTCGACGAAGGGCATGGAAAATTTGCGCGTGTCGGCAAGCGGACAATTTTCGCGACCGGGTTTTGAAATTCTTGCCGGGCAGTTGAAAAAAATTTTCCCGGCGAAATCGAAAATTTATATCGTCGATCTCCGGCAAGAGTCGCACGGATTTGCCGACGACTTTCCGCTGAGTTTTTACGAACAATACAACATGATGAACGTCGGGAAAACCGGCGCGGAAATTGTTCGGGAAGAGTCCGAACTTTTGAAAAATCTTGTCGGCAACCGGACGACGTTGGTACCGCTCGGAAATTACGACAAGGCAAATTATGAGCCGGTGACTTTAACGCCGAAAAAAGTTTTCACCGAAAAAGAAATTGTCAAGGCGGCGGGTTTAAACTACGTCAGATTTTTTGCGCAAGACATGGTAAAGCCGGCTCCGGAAGTTGTCGATGAGTTTTTGAAATTCGTTTCGCGTTTGCCGAAAAATGCCGCGCTCCATTTTCACTGTCAAGCCGGACAGGGACGCACGACAACATTTTTGCTGATGTACGACGTTTGGAAAAATCCGGACGTTCCGCTTGAAGATATTGCACGTCGGCAAAAATTTTCGGGCGGCTCGGAGCTTTTGACGCTTTCCGACGGAAATAATTTTTACGCCGAAAGTCACAACGAACGCGCGAAGATGATAAGAAATTTTTACGAATACGTTCAAGAATTTAAATCCGGCAAAACTTCTCTTACTTGGAGCGCGTGGAGTTCAAGCCGCTGAAAAAATTTTTTGCCGGAATAAAAAAAAACGCCGAAGGAAAAAATTTTCTTCCTCCGGTGATTTTTTTTGCGTAAATTTAAATTTTATTCTCCGAGAAGTTCACGCGTATGTTGCGCGACTTGTTCCGGAGTAATATTTTTGTTCCGTGCAATGCCGGATTCAATCGCCGCCTTCGCAACCGCCGCCGCGACAGTCGGAGCAACTCTCTTGTCAAACGGAGTCGTGATAACGTAATCCTCTTTAAGTTCATCGTCGGCAACCAAAGATGCAATCGCGTAAGCCGCCGCAATTTTCATTTCTTCGTTGATGTCGGTTGCGCGAACGTCGAGAGCTCCGCGAAATACTCCGGGAAATGCAAGAAGGTTGTTGACCTGGTTCGGGAAATCGCTGCGTCCGGTGCAAATGACACGCGCACCCGCCGCTTTCGCTTCGTCCGGCATAATTTCCGGAGTCGGGTTCGCCATTGCCATGATAATCGGATTTTTATTCATGCTCTTGACCATTTCCCGAGTGAGCAAGCCGGCTTTTGATACGCCGATGAAAACGTCCGCGCCGTGCATGAGGTCTTCAAGTTTTCCGGCCTCGTGTTGCGAATTTGTGACGGCGGCAATTTGATCTTTGTACGGGTTCATTCCTTTGCCGCGTCCTTCGTAAATCGCACCGGTTGAGTCGCAGAGCATGATATTTGCCGCGCCCATTTTTTGAATAAGGTAAGTTATCGCCATACCTGCCGCGCCGGCTCCGTTGACGACGACTTTAATTTCGTCGAATTTTTTTCCGACGATTTTCAATGCGTTAATCAATGCCGCACTGACGACTATCGCGGTACCGTGCTGGTCGTCGTGGAAAACCGGAATGTCTAAAGATTCTTTCAGCGCGTGTTCGATGTCGAAACATTCCGGAGCCTTGATGTCCTCCAAATTTATTCCGCCGAAACTCGGAGCCATCAACTCGACGGCTTTAATAATCTCGTCAACTTTTTTTGTGTTCAGGCAAATCGGAATTGCATCAACGCCGGCAAAACCCTTGAACAAAATTGATTTTCCTTCCATGACGGGAAGTCCGGCACCCGCGCCGATGTCGCCGAGTCCGAGAACGGCTGTTCCGTTCGTGACGACCGCGACCAAATTTCCGCGATTTGTGTAATCATAAATTTTATCGAAGTCTTTGTTAATTTCCAGACAGGGAGCTGCAACGCCCGGAGTATACGCCAAAGTCAAATCGTAATTTGTTTTGAGCGGGACTTTGCTTACGACTTCCAATTTTCCCGAATGTTTTTTGTGAAGAGCGATCGCTTCTTCGTTCACGTTGGACATTAAAAATTCAATCCTTTCATTTATTTTAAGATACCCGAATATTATATTTAATATCGGAAATTTTGCAAGCCGCCGGGAATGAATACATTCAAGCCGGCGTAAATCAAAAAGCGACAAGCCGGAAACGAAAACCGACTTGCCGCCGAAAAAAATTTTCTTAATCGATATCAACCGTAAACTTTTGGTTGGTGCGTGTCGCGGCAGATTTAACGATTGTGCGAATTGCCTTCGCGATTCTGCCTTGTTTTCCGATCACTCTGCCCATGTCGTCCGGTGCGACGTGCAACTTCAAAACGGTGCGTCCGTCCTCTTCAACCGATTCGACTTCAACCGCATCAGGATTTTCCACCAGTGCTTTTGCCAGCACTTTTACAAGTTCTTGCATAATTCATTACCTCGATTAAATTCGGGGATTTCTCATCCCTCTTTTTTGCTTTTGCGTTCTTCGTGAATTTTTTTCATAATGCCTTTTTTGCTCAAAAGAGAGCGAACGGTATCGGTAGGCTGAGCTCCGTTGAGAATCCAGTTAATGACTTTCTCTTCATCGATGTTGATGAGAGCCGGATTTTTTGTCGGATCGTAATTTCCGACGATTTCAATGAAACGCCCGTCACGCGGCGAGCGGCTGTCCGCCACAACGATGCGGTAGAACGGTCTTCTCTTTGCGCCCATGCGATTCAGTCTGATTTTTACCACAGTGTCACCACCTTTCAGCGTTTAAATTCATTGTAAACCAAAAATTTCATTTAAGCCGATAAATTGTCCGCCGCAACCGTTTTTCCTTAAGAACTCCGGCACACCGGGCGGCATTTGTAAATCGGCGAATATAACGGGCAAATTCTTCACGGGGGGGGGTAAAGGTTGTTCGTCAATTTTTACCGCCTGTATTCCGTTCCAAATGCCGTTACTTTGCAAATTTAAGATGTATTTGACTTTGCAAGTCTCGGAAAGCTTTTTCGCCATCGACAGGGCAATTATACTCGAACCGAAGATAACGACTTGCTTTTTGTATTGTTTAAGAAGTTTTTTCAAGTTGTCGAAAACGTGATCGTTTACAATCATCATTCCCAAAATTTGCGACTCGTAATTTCTGAGCGTCTGTTCGTTTTGCAACAAAACTTTTTGCGGCAACTCCGTTCCGTAACTGTCGGGTGCTTGAATATCGGATCTTTCATAACTTCCAAATATTCTTCATGGTACGGATGATATTTGCCGCGAACATCGGTGAACCAATCCGATTCAGGACGACCGCTGCCGGGTTTACTTCATGAAAGGAAATTTTCCTCCGAGTCCGCCCAAAAGTCCGCCGAGATTCGGCATGGTCGGGTGAAGTTTTTTCCCTTTGCCTTTTTTGCCTTTAACTTTTTTGGAAGTCTGATTCGCTTTAACATTCATTCGGCGCATCATCTTCCGGAGTTCGTCAAACTGTTTCAAAAGTTTGTTCACGTCGGAAATTTTTGTACCGCTGCCCGCCGCAATTCTCTTGCGACGTTTCGCATCGATAATGCTTGTGTCTTCGCGTTCTTTCGGTGTCATTGAAAGAATTATCGCTTCCATGTGTTTGACTTCTTTGCCGTCGAGGTCAAAATCGACACCGCCGAGTTTCTTTTTGAGTCCGCCGAGACCCGGAATCATTCCGAGCAAATCGTTGAGCGAACCCAATTTTTTTACCTGCCGAAGTTGTTCGAGAAAATCTGCCAGCGTGAAATCGTCCGTCTTGATTTTCTTGACCATTTTTTCTGCGGTCTTTGCGTCGATTGTCGATTGCGCTTTTTCGATGAGTGAAAGCACGTCGCCCATGCCGAGAATCCGGGATGCCATTCTGTCCGGGTGAAAAACTTCGAGCGGTTCGATTTTTTCTCCCATGCCGACGAATTTTATCGGACAACCGGTCGCCGCCTTTATTGAAAGTGCCGCGCCGCCGCGAGCATCACCGTCAAGTTTCGTCAGGACGACTCCGTCAACGCCGAGCGTGTTGTGGAAAGTTTCGGCGACGTTCACCGCCTCTTGACCTATCATCGAATCGACGACGAGTAAAATTTCGTGCGGCTTGACGGTTGACTTGATGTCCTTCAATTCCTGCATCAATTTTTCGTCAATCTGCAAACGTCCCGCCGTGTCGATTATCAAAACGTCGCGAGCGTGAGAGTTTGCGAAGGCGAGAGAATCTTTTGCAATTTTAACCGCGTCTTGAACGTCTTCGGTGAAAACCGGAACGTCGATTTGTTCGCCGAGAACTTGCAACTGTTTTATCGCCGCCGGTCGGTAAATATCCGCCGCGACGAGTGCCGGACGCTTGCCCTGCTTTTTCATCGACAGCGCGAGTTTTCCTGCCCGAACCCTGAAGACCGACCATCAAAATTACCGTCGGCGGGTGGGACGAGATATTTAATTTCGCCGCCTTGCCGCCCATTAAAACCGCGAGTTCTTCGTCAACGATTTTTATGACGGACTGAGCCGGCGTAAGTTTGCTTAAAATCTCCGTGTCAATCGCACGGGCTTTAACATTTTTTTCAAACTGCCGAACGATTTTGTAATTCACGTCGGCGGACAGTAAAGCCATGCGAACGTCGCGCAAAGCCTTATCGACATCTTTTTCGGTAAGTTTGCCGTGACCGCGCAACTTGCGAAAGGCTTCCTGTATGTTTTGCGACAAATCTTCAAACATCTGAAATCCCGCCCTTCGTTAAAACTTTTCCAAAACATAACAATCGGCACTGCACGCGCAATGCCGGTAAAAATTTCAAAATTGGAGGCGACACCCGGAATTGAACCGGGGGTAGAGATTTTGCAGACCTCGGCCTTACCACTTGGCTATGTCGCCGAAAAATTTAATGGCGACCCGGATCGGACTTGAACCGACGACCTCCGCCGTGACAGGGCGGCATTCTAACCAACTAAACTACCGGGCCGGATTCTGACGCACTCAAACGTAACGTCAACAGGCAAATTATATACGCCGAAACAATTCAAGTCAAGCAAAATTTTTACGGCGTATTGACAAGCGTCAAGATTTTTTGACAGTGACATTTCCGGTAACGCCGGATTTTTTCTTCTTGTCGATTTTCTTTTTGTCTTTGGCTTTTTTCCTGTCCTTGTCACCGGCGGTCTGTTCGACGGTTTCTTCCGGCGGAATTTCTTCTGTCGGAATTGTTTCGATTATTTCTTCAATCGGTTCGGGTGCGCGTTGAACTGTTTGGTATCTGAAAATTTTTCCGGCATCCGGGTTCGCTGAAAAATTTTGAAGTCCGCCTTCAATATTGAAGAGAACACCGGCATCGTCGGCGTTGATATAAATTTGTTTTCTCTTTTCGTAGCCGGTAACTTCGCCGTGTTCGGTTTTAACGGTCAACTCTGCGGCGCGCCATTCCATTTTCGATTTGAGAGCCATTGCGAGAGGAACTGCCGGCAGGTAAGTAACTTGATCTTTTGTCACGGCTTTTGCGAAAAATTTTCTGCCTTCAATGTCGAGGTCTTGCAAAACTTGTCCGTTGACTTCGATATTGTAGGGTTTGCCCAAGTAAGTCGGGTTACCGTCGGAATTTTTTATTTTCCGATTTATGCTGTCCACCGTTTCAAAAGGCAACACGCCGAACGGCTCAATCCAGCCGGCGACATAGTCTGCGTTAAGTTTTTGTATCCCGTAACCGTCCGGGTAAATATAATAAACAACATTTCCGTCCGGAGCTTTTTCGACGACGACGCGATTGTAAGTAATTTCAACCGGCGTTCCGACTTCAACTCTGTCGAAGAGTTCTTCAACATTTTCCTCAAGCATCCGGATGCAACCGTTTGAAACGTAATGCCCGATACTTTCCGGGCGATTTGTGCCGTGTATTCCGTAATTGCCGCGAATCCTCATCCAACGATAGCCCAGCGGATTGTTCGGACCGGAAGGCACTTCGTATTCCGGGTCACGCGGATCTATCCAAGACGGATTGACTTCTTTCGTTTCGATTTTAAAATATCCGACCGGCGTGGGTGTCCAAACTTTTCCC
>CAJOFG010000135.1:0-5357 GCA_905233965.1 uncultured Selenomonadaceae bacterium | reverse complement strand
GCGATTAACTTCAACGGGCGTTTTGTCGGAGCCGGTGCCGGAGTTTCCTCCGCGCTCACTTGACCGGGCGCACTAAAAATCATGGCAAGCCCCAAAACTCCCGCCGCCAACTTTCCGAAAATTTTCAATCCGCTCATTTTTATGATACACTGCCTTTCAGAATAAAAATTATTACCGGCAAATACTAACATCATTGAAAGTAAATTGCAATTCTTCCCGGTATAAAAATCTGCAGGAAAAAATTTCGCGTCGCCGAATATAACGGCAAGAAAAAAATTCGTGAAGTGTTCGACAAATCGAGAGGAGTTTTCGGTGATGGACAAAAAAGTAAAAATCGGAGCGGCAATAGGAGTTGTCGTTCTCATCGCGGCGATTTTCTGCTGGTATCATTTCAACGTGAGCGCAAAATCTCCGGAATACGCGATACAAAATGTCGAACAGGCTTTGGCGAAACACGAAAAGGAAAATGTTGAAAGATTCGTGAACCTCGACAGTTTACTTGATTCGGCTTACGACGATATTGTTGCCGGGTTAATCGACGCGGAAAAAAATATGTCTGAGGATTCAAAGGAAGTCGTAAAAAATTTTTCAGCCGGTCTTAAAGTCCCGATGGTACTCGGATTGAGGGCGGCGACAGATTCTTTTGTCGCAACCGGAAATTTTGACGGACTTTCCGGCATGACGGACATTTTGCAAAAAATCGGGTTGGACAAAATCGAATATCGCGGCACGGAAAAAATTGAAACGGTTGAAGGCAATGAAAGCGAAGCGGTCGCTCACATAAAAATTTTTCAACCGGAATTTAACAAAGAATTTATTCTCGAAACTCTTCTGCAGAGAGATTCAGACGGAAATTGGAAAGTCGTTCGTTTCAGAAATTTTCGGGACTTCGTGAAAGAGATAAACGTCGTGCGCCGGGAGAATTTGCAAAAATATCTTGACGCGAGCGACGAAATAATTTCAAAGCATGAAAAAATTGTTCGCGACGCGGAGCAAAAAGCCGGCATATTGTCTGCCGGAAATTTGTCGTCGGAAAGTTTCCGTGCCGATTTGAAAAATTTGATGACCGACATTAAAAAAGATTGGGAAGATCGCAAACGCGAATTGTTCGAGCTCCCCGTGCCGAAGGAGGCCGAAACTCTTCAAGGTTTGCGTATACAAATTTGTGATTTGTACGTCGGCTACGTTGATGATTATACGCGTTGGATGGACGACAAAAAATCAGCGACACTGAAATCTGCCGACGAGAAAAAACATCGTGCTCAAAATTTGGAAACGGAAGCGGCGGTTCTTGCGAAGAAACTTGCCGATTGAAAAAAATTTTTTCGCCGGGCGTATCGAATAAAAATTTTGTTACACCGTAAAGTAAAAGCAGACGATTCAATGAAAGAGTCGTCTGCTTTTTTGATATGGTTATAATAAAAAACCCGGCGCGAATATCGCCGGGAATTTTTTTCGCTGAATCAATTTTTCAAAAATCATCATAATCAATTCTTCATCCAAGAGGGTATGTCGATAATGCCGGCATCTTTGTTGTCTGCACCGTTTTCTTTTTCCGGCGCAGTCGAAACATTTTTCGGCGTATTGAACCCTTTTGAAAAATCTCCGAATCTGGGAAGTCCGGTGTTTCTCGGAGTACCGGGAGATTTTGCTTTCGGACGTTCAATTTCGGCTTCGCCGTCGAAACGTGTCGCAACAACGGTTACCGTTACGGTGTCGCCGAGCGATTCGTCGAGGGAAACGCCCCAAATAATTTCCGCTTCCGGATGTGCCGCCTCTTGAATTGCGGTGGACGCTTCGTTAATTTCCGCCATTGCCAAAGACTCCGTCGCGCCCATGATGTTGAGCAAAATTCCGCGCGCGCCCTGAATACTTGTTTCCAAAAGCGGAGAGTCGATCGCGGCCTTGACGGCATTAACCGGCGCATTTTCTCCGGACGCTTCGCCGATACCCATCAATGCGGAGCCGGAATCACTCATAACGGATTTAACGTCCGCGAAGTCGAGATTGACAAGACCCGGAACAGCGATTAAGTCCGAAATTCCTTTAACGCCCTGTCTCAAAATATCGTCGGCAATGCTGAACGCCTGAGTCATGGGAGTTTTTTTGTCGACGACTTGCAAAAGTCTGTCGTTCGGAATTGTGATAATCGTGTCCACATTCCGTTTGAGATTTTCGATACCGATGTCGGCATTTTTTTTGCGTTTCGGTCCTTCAAAAGTGAAAGGTCGCGTGACGACTCCGACCGTCAACGCTCCGATCTCTCTGGCACATTCCGCGACAATCGGAGCCGCGCCGGTACCGGTGCCGCCGCCCATTCCCGCCGTAATGAAAACCATGTCGGAGCCGCGCAAAGATTCGAGAATTGCTTCGCGACTTTCCTGCGCCGCTTTCTCTCCAATCTCCGGACGGGCACCCGCACCGAGTCCGCGTGTCAACTTTTCCCCTATCCGCATTCTTTTGGGAGCGAGCGAATTAACCAATGCCTGAGCATCAGTGTTGACTGCGATAAATTCCACTCCTTCAAGACCGAGCGAAATCATCCGGTTGACGGCGTTGCTTCCGCCGCCGCCCACTCCGATTACTTTGATTTTTGCAAACTGATCCAAGCTGCTGTCATCAAATTCAAACACATTCTATGCCCCCATATCAAAATAAATTTCAGGTAAGAAATAATTTCAAAATTAAGTACAAAAATTCCGCCGGCACATTTTACAACAAAAAAATGAATTATGCTATAGTGCCGAAAAAAAAGTCGAAAATTCCATATTTTTTTCATTATACGAAGATTTTTTAACGTGCCTGATATTTCGTCGAACCTGAAATTTTTTCCTGCAAACCGGAATTACAAACTTTTTTTGAATAAATCCAAGACTCGTGACTTTTTATCATTGCCGTAGAAATATTTTCTTCCGTCGGTAAAACGTGTACCCAATTAAAAAGCATTGCCGGATAAAATGCCGCGTCGCCGAATTTTTGTCGGAAAGCATTTTCGACGGCTGCTTGAATTTCCGGCGTTACTCCGTCTTTGTAAGTTTCCTTAATCGTGTAGTCGTGTCTGTTTGCCAATATTTTTAATTTCGCCAAGCGTAAGGCTTGCGGACATATGGTGAAAAATTTTATTTCCGGCAAAACTTTATCGAGTTGTTCGGCGACTTTTAATTTGTGAACAATAAATTTTTCTATGGAGCGGGCATTAAAAGTGTTTGATTTGGAATCTTTTGCATCACGGCGAATGTAAAAGTAAGTCGGGTCTTTGACGTAAACTCCGGCTTTCATAATCCACAGCAACAGGAAAAAAGACAAGTCCCGGCAACGCGACATAAAAATTTTATTCTCAAGCAAAAAATCTCTTCGGAACAAATTATATTGAGCGTCAAGAAAAGTTCCGTTTTCGTTCCACTCCGTAAATCTTGCAAGAGGATCGGACGGCATGACGGTCGTCTCGGCAACCGGCTTTTGATCTCCGGTCACCGGTCTTAACGGGGTGCCTTCCGTAACGGGCTCGTCCTTGTCTTGAATGAGGAAATTTGAACCGTGTACAACGTCGGCTTGAAATTTTTCCGCCACTTCATAAAGATGTTGCGACGCATTCGGCAAAAGCAAATCGTCATTGTGGAGAATGTGAACGTACTTGCCGGACGCATCGTGAAGCCGAGATTTTTTTCGTTGCGGAAAAGTTTTATTTTCCCGGAAGAAATTTGTTCCGAAAATTTTTCACGGACGAAATCAAAAACTCCGTCGGTCGAGCAGTCATCGCGAATGACAACTTCCGTGTCTTGAAAAGTTTGATTCAAGGCACTTTTGATACATTCTTCGGCGTAACGTATCCGATTGTAAAGCGGAATCAGAATTGAAACTTTCGGCGTGTCCATAAAAAATTTTTCTCCTCACAAATTTTTTTCGTCGGAATAAATCCAAGACCGGCAAGCGTCAAGCAATGCGGCGGTAATATTTTGTTCGGTCGGCATAACCTCCACCCAATCGAAAAGCATCGACGGATAAAATGAATCGTCGCCGAATTTTTTTCGGAAAGCATTTTCGACGGCTGCTTGAATTTCCGCAGTGACTCCGTCGCGGTAAAATTTTTTTATAATGTAGTCGTGTCCGTTCGCAATCAATCTTGTTTTCGCCAAACGCAAGGCTTGCGGATAATCCCTGAAAAATTTTATCTCCGTCAAAATTTCGTCAACCGTTTCGGCAATTTGAATTTTTTCCGAAATAAATCTTTCAATAATACGGGCATTGAAAGTGTTTGATGTTGAATCTTTTGCATCGCGATAAACGTAAAAATAAGTCGGGTCTTTAACGTAAACTTTCGCCTTCATAATCCACAGCAACATGAAAAAAGACAAGTCCGGGCAACGCGACATAAAAATTTTATTCTCAAGCAAAAAATCTCTTCGGAACAAATTATATTGAGCGTCAAGAAAAGTCCCGGCGATATTCCATTCCGTGAATCGCGAATCCGGGTCTGCCGGCATGATTGTCGTTTCGGTAACCGGGTTTCTGTCGCCGCTTGCCACCTGCAACCGGGTGCCTTCCGTAACCGGTTCGTCTTTGTCTTGGAGGAGAAAATTTGAACCGTGTACAACGTCGGCTTGAAATTTTTCCGCCAAATCATAAAGATGTTGCGACGCGTGCGACAAAAGCAAATCGTCATTGTGGAGAATTTGAACGTATTTACCGGACGCGTCATGAAAAAGTTTGTCGGTCGTCCCGCTGCCGAGATTTTTTTCGTTGCGGAAAAGTTTTATTTTCCCGGAAGAAATTTGTTCCGAAAATTTTTCACGGACGAAATCAAAAACTCCGTCGGTCGAGCAATCATCGCGAATTATAATTTCGGTATCTTGAAAAGTTTGATTCAAGGCACCGGTGATACATTCTTCGGCGTGACGTATTCGGTTATAAAGCGGAATCAAAATTGAAACTTTCGGCGTGTCCATAAAAATTTTTTCTCCTCATTCAATCGGTTTAAAGTTTGTTTTGACATACTCAAACAAATTTCCTCCGGGAAACAGAAAATTTTTTTGAAGTCCGGCACGTCGCCCGGATTCGATGTCGCGTTCCGAGTCGCCGATTAAAAAAGAGTCCGCCGGATTTATTTCAAAATCTTTGCAAGCCCGGAGGATTAAGCCCGGCTCCGGTTTCCGGCAGTCGCAGACTTTTTTGTATCGTTCGACAATTCCTTCCGGGTGGTGCGGGCAGTAATAAAACGCGTCGATTGTCGCGCCGGATTTTCTAAAGTCGTCCCGCATGAAGTCATGCAAATTTTTTATCGCGTCCTCCGTGTAAAATCCTCTGGCAACGCCGCTTTGATTCGTGACGACAATTACAAAATAATTCCGGGCGTTAAA
>CAJOFG010000134.1:9883-10295 GCA_905233965.1 uncultured Selenomonadaceae bacterium | reverse complement strand
GGTGAACACTTACCGCACGTTTGTATCCAGCGAGAATATAATGGATCTCATCAAGGATTATGACTTTATTATCGATGGGACAGACAATTTCCCGGCGATATGCAATATTTCCGCCACAACGAAAGCGAACTCGGAGATCTCATTGCCGACGCTCTGCGCGAACGTGTTCACTCCGATATTGCGATAATGAACGGCGGCGGAATCAGAACAAATTTGCCGGTCGGCGACGTTACGAAAGGTGACATCATCGCAATGTTCCCGTTCGGAAATGTTTTGAAGGAAGTTGAAATTCCCGGCAAAACCGTTCGCGAAATGTTGGAACATTCCGTTTCCGCTTATCCGGAACCTATGGGAGGATTTTTGCAAGTCAGCGGACTGAAATTTACTTTCGACCCGTCAAAACCTGTCGGCG
>CAJOFG010000134.1:8942-9814 GCA_905233965.1 uncultured Selenomonadaceae bacterium | reverse complement strand
CGGCGGCGACGGTTACGAAATGTTGAAGGATTTGAAAATTATCGGGCAAGATGCGACGTTCGATATAATCGTTACCGACTACATCAACAAGGTCGGCACGCAAAATGTTACCTCCGGCAGAATTATCGACGTTCAAAAAATTAACGGACAGAGCGAAGAAAATTCAAAAGCCGCTTAAAAAATTTTCGTAAAATTGATTTATAAAATCGGATTGTGTAAAATGTTCGCGATCCGATTTTTTTGTCGAAAAAAATTTTTGGGGGAGAGTGTTATGCTTCATGAACGATTTGACAACGCCGGCGCGGGGGGGGGCGGCGAAAATTCAACCCGCCCGAAATTGACTTCGCCGGTTCCGAAATACGAAAAACATTTGAAAGATTTAATCCCGCTGAAACAGCCGCTGAGAATTTTAATCGACCCGTGCAACATCTGTAATTTTCGTTGCGAATTTTGTTTTCAATCGAATTTAAATTCTCCGTTCGCCGGCACCGTCATGTCGGAAGAAATTTTCGACGAAGTTTTAAAATCTTTGTCGGAGTTCGACGAACCGATAAATGTTGTCCATATGTACGGACTCGGCGAACCGTTGACGAATAAAAATTTGCCGAATTTTATAAGCCGGCTGAAAAAATCCGGGAGAGCAAAAAAAATTTCCGTGACGACAAACGGAAGCCTGTTGAACGAAAATTTATCGCAAAGTTTGATTGATGCCGGTATCGACCGGATACAAATTTCTTTGAACGGACTTTGCGACGAAGATTTTGCCCGAATCGTTCACCGGAAAATTTCTTTCGACGAACTTTACCGGCAAATAAAATATCTTTACGAAATTCGCGGCAACTGTCATCTTCACGTCAAAATTAACGGCGAAT
>CAJOFG010000134.1:0-8914 GCA_905233965.1 uncultured Selenomonadaceae bacterium | reverse complement strand
ACGATAAATATTGACCACGTTGCAAATTTTTGGTCGGGCATCGAAATTCCCGGCGCGGAAAAAAATCTCAACGTCTACGGACTGAATTATTCGCCGAGCGATGATTTTGTATGCTACCGAACATTTTACGAAATGATGATAAACGCCGACGGCAACGTCAGCCCCTGTTGCATAGATTATAAATTTCATGAACAATCTTTGGGCAACATAAAAAATTTTTCGTTGAAAGAAATTTGGACGGGAAAAAAATTGCGTCAACTTCAACTGTGCGCGTTGAAAGGCGAAACGTCACCTTACAAAATTTGTAACGGGTGTGAAGGAAAATTTTCCGACGCGACGACAGACATAACACCCTACCGTGAAGAAATTTTGAACCGATTGAAAGGAAGTTGAAATAAATGATTGACTCGGTAAAAAAATTGCGGAGAAAAAATTATAATCCGTGCGGCACTTTGACCGGAATTGAAAATGAAATGTGCGACAAGGCATCGAAAAATTTTTTTGATTTGCCGTTCGTCAGCGTCATGCGAGATATTGTCGTCGAAGAAGTAAGCAACATTGCCGGAGAGGAAAAATTTTCAAATCCCGGCGCACTCGAAGATTGGGCGAATTTCAATTTCGGCGACGTGGAAAATAAAATCATGTGTGAGTTTGACTCCGAAATTTTTTCCGGGTTCTCGACTTTGCAAAAAGGTACGTTCAAATATTTTATCCACCTGCTTTTTGAAAATCGCTACAACATCTTTTACAATCGCCTTGTCGATTATTGCGGCGAACTCGACGAAAAAATTTTCGCGGCGGCGGAAAAATCCGGATTGACCTTTGATGAACTCGAACGGAAAATAAATTCGCTCGCGCAATCCGGAGATTATTTTTCCCCGCTCGAAAACGCGACCGACGAACTTTTAAATTTCGTGATGACTTTTATTAAAGCCGGCGGAGAGGAAATTTAAATTGAAGTGGACTGAAGAACAAAATTCGGCGATAGAGAGCCGGAAAAAAAATTTACTCGTGGCGGCGGCGGCGGGTTCCGGGAAAACAGCCGTCCTCGTCGAACGAATCGTGAAAATGATTGTCGAAGGACTTTGCGAAGCCGATGAAATTTTGGTGATGACTTTCACCAATGCGGCGGCGGCGGAAATGCGAACGCGGATTCACAAGGCAATTACAAAAAAAATGCACGAGGAAACAGAACCGAAAATTATCGAACGCGATGAAAATCGGGTGGATTTGATTTATGAAATTGACGAAGGCGGCACTTTTCAAAAATCGAGCTTGATCCGAAATTTCGCACCGGCGACACGAACGAATTGGAAATTTTGAAACATGAAGTCTTGGAAAATCTTTTTGAAAAAAAATATGCCGATTACGAAAAAGCTTTTGAAAAATTTTCCGCGAAGTTCAAGGGCAACCCGCCGGAAAATTTCGACGCGCTTTTTGCCGCAGAATATCCCGGCGAAACTTCATTCATAAAATTTACCGAAGAGTTCGGCGGCAACATTCACGGCGACGATAAACTTTACAATTTGATTTTGCAAGTCTACGATTTTTCGCAGAGCCGCCCCTACCCGGACGAGTGGCTTAAATCTCTGCCGAAATTTTACGAGAACCCGGATAAAGTTGAAGTCGAACCGGGACAAACTTGGTTCGACGTTTTAAAAAATTTCGCGTTGCAAAAATCCGATTACACCGTTCAACTTGTCGAAAAAGAATGTCGCAACGCCAAAGAAAAAATCGTTAAAGAACCGATTCAAGGCGAAAATTTCACGCCGCGCGATTTGCAAAAAATCCGGGCGAACCTTGACGACTTGATTAAAGTTTTCGACTCCGACCTGAATTATTTTCAATCGCTCCGGACTTCTGCCGACGATTGGGACGGTTTGCATAAACGGCTTTCCGATAAAAATTCTTTCGCGAAATATCCGGGCAACGTCAAACTTTCCGAAAATCTCAAGGCGTTGAAATCCGAAATGGGCAAGCAACGCAACCGGTACAAGAAAAAAATTCAGACGCTGAGCAAAAATGTTATCGCGTCACCTTTGCAAGTGATTCTCGACGAAACGAAAAATCTTGCCGACCCCGTGCGCCGCCTGTCCGAAGTCATTCCGGAATTTGCGGCGGCGTTCGCGGCGGAAAAACGTGAGCGCGGAATTATCGACTTCAACGACATGGAACACCTCGCGCTGCAAATTTTCAACACCGATAAAAGCGTTGCCGAAAGTTACCGGCAAAAATTTAAATTCATCATGGTTGACGAGTACCAGGACACAAACGGCGTGCAGGAAGAGATTGTCGGCAAAATTGTCGGCGAAAGAAATTTTTTTGCCGTCGGCGATGTCAAGCAGTCGATTTACCGATTCAGGAACGCCGACCCGGAAATTTTTTTGCAAAAGTACGAAGAATATCCGAAACTCAAGCCGGACGAGTTGAAAGAGGAAACCGACGGCAGACACATTGACCTTGCGAAAAATTTTCGTTCCCGCCGTCAAATTATAAATGCCGTCAACGCGATTTTTCGCCGGCTCATGACGAAGGAAGCAATGGAGATTGAGTACGACAGGGACGCTGAACTAAATTTCGGCGCGACGCTCGATTATCCGGAGCACGCAAACAGTTTCGACGAAAAATCCGAACTCTGCATAATTGTCAAGAAAAGCGATAAAAATTCGGAGAGCGAAATTTTTTCTGCCGTCGAAGATGAAAATACCGACGAAGAAGAAAAAAATTCCGGCGAAACTCCGACGAAGGAAGAATTGGTCGGGCTTGAAATCGAAACTCAATTTATCGCGAACAAAATAAATGCGATGATGAACGCCGGCAAACTTGTTTGGGACGGCGACAAAAAAATTTATCGTCCGCTCGAATTTCGCGACATTGTAATTTTGCTCCGCGCCGCCGACGGCAAGACCGAAAAAATTATCGACGTTCTCGGACGAAACGGAATTAAAGCTTACGCCGCCGACAAACGAGGTTACTTCACCGCGCCGGAAATTAAAACCATGCTGAACCTGCTGAACGTGTTGGACAATGCCCGGCAAGATATTCCGCTTGCCGCCGTCATGCTCAGCCCGATAGGCGGATTCGGCACGGAAGATTTGGCGCAGCTCCGGATTGATTCGCGGATACCCGAACTTTACACGCTCGTTAAAAATCGTTCGGAAAAATCCGGAGAGCTTGCCGAACGTTGCAAAATTTTTTTGGACAAAATAAATCGGTGGAGAAAAATTTCTCTGCAAGTCGGCGTGCCGGAATTGTTGAGCATAATTTACAAAGAGTCCGGCTATTACGATTACTTCGGCAAAAGTCCGGACGGAAAAATTCCGCAGGCAAATTTGCGTATGCTGACGGATCGCGCCGCAAATTATGAGGCTACCGCTTTTCGCGGGCTGTCCCGGTTCATCAAATTCATTGAAAAAATTCGCGAACGTGAAAATGATTTGTCCGCCGCCAGGACTTTGGGCGAAAGTGAAAACGTCGTCCGGATTATGACGATTCACTCGTCGCGGAGATCGGAAAAATTTTCAACCTGCGCGACCTCAACGAGCCGGTTATCCTTCACAGAAAATTCGGCGCGGGAATTTTAAAAACCGTTCAAGAAGAATCCGGACTTGCGAACCTCCCGACCGTCACGCGAAACATCATCAAAGACCGGAGCCGTGCGGAAAGTTTGGCGGAGGAAATGCGGATACTTTACGTTGCGTTGACGCGGGCGAAAGAAAAATTGATTATGGTTACCTCCGTCAAAAACGAAAAATATATCGAAGGATTTTCTCAAGGAACGGACGAAAAAATTTCAGCCGGGCAACTGCTTGACGCGACAAGTCCGGGCGATTGGTTGCTGATGATAAAAAATTTCGTGCAAAATGAAATTGACGTTGAACAAATTCCGGCGGAAACAATTTTGCCCGGCGCGGAAAAAATTTCCGACGAAGAAACTTTGCAACCGGAAGAAGAATTGACGGCACCGGACCGGTTGGAGAGTTCGCCGCTCGAAAATATCCCGGCGAAATTTTCCGTCACCGAATTGAAACGCAGAATCGCGGAGTCGGAGGAGGAAGAAAATTTTTCGCAACCGGAAGAAATTTTCGGCGAAAAAGTTTACAAAAAAAATCCGTTCCGCCGCCCGAATTTTTTGCGCGAAAAAAGATTGTCGAATACCGAATTCGGCACACTCATGCACACGGTAATGCAACAACTCGATTTGAGCGGACGACTTGACCGCGAGGGAATTTCGGAGCAGGTTGACAAAATGGTTGAACGAAAATTGATTTTGCCGGAACACTCCGAAAAGGTGAAGGAAAAATCGGACGGCATCGCGAATTTCTTCACCGGCGACTTGGGGCAAAAAGTTATCCGGGCGAAAGAAATTTATCGCGAACTTCCTTTTATCCGATACATTGAGGCGGAGAAGTTGCAAGCCGGAAAAATTTTTGAGAACGTCGCCGGCGAAAAAATTTTCATACAGGGAATAATCGACTTGCTTTTCAAAGACTCTGCGTCCGGCGAATGGATTTTGCTGGACTACAAGACCGACCGGGACAATTCCGACGAACATTTTCGCAAAGAGTACGGCGAACAAATCCGGCTTTACACTCAAGCGGTCGAATCACTTTTGAATTTGAAAGTCGCCGAAAAATATTTGTACCTTCTCGGTTCGGCGCGATTGGTTTCAATGAACGATTTATGATTGGAGGATTTGCAATGGGAAAACTTTTGCAAAAGTATCTTTACAAACTTGATATTGTCATCATCTTGTTGGGAGTTTACATTTTCTGTTTCAAGCTGGACTATTCAAACTTGGACACGTTCGATATGGTTTACATCGTCATCTCGGTTTTGTGGTTCGTCATGTTTTTGATTCGCCGCTACATCAATTACAAAAACACCGGGCATTTTTGAAGAAATTTTCCGAAAAAAATACTTGCCCGCATTGCAAAAGTTGATTAAAATTATTTTCGGGATTCTTTGAACGAAGATAATTTTTTTTTGCAAAAGGGAGGAATAGCAATGGCAAAGAAGACGGGCGAAAAATTGGAACTCTTGAAAGAAAAATTCAGCAAAGAGGCGGTTGACAAACGCGTAAGGGACAATATGCCTTTCACTCATTACTGGCACAATCGCTTTCACGTCGAAGCACCTTTCGGACTCATCAGCGACCCGAACGGCTTGGCTTTCTGCAACGGCGAACACCACATTTTTTGTCAGTGGAATCCGTTGACGACGGATCACAAAAATAAAAGTTGGATGCACACCAAAACTCCGGACTTCATTCATTATTCCATGCAGGAACTTTCGCTTTGGCCTACCGACATTCACGACAAAGACGGCTGCCATTCCGGTTGCGGTTTCGTCGAGGACGGAAAACTTCGCGTCTTTTACACCTGCAACTCCCGCGATGAAGATTATATTCGCACCGTCGCTCAGCGTTTCGGAACTTTGAAAGAGGACGGACACGTCGAGAAGGAAGAAATTGTTATTCACGGAAACCCGGAAGGTTATTCCGCGCATTTCCGCGATCCGAATTTCTTTTACCGGAACGGCGAACGTTATTTCGCGATGGCGGCGCAGAGATTGAACAAGCCCGGCGAAAGCAGCAGACCGACGAACGGAACCGTTTTGATTTACAAAGAGGAGAACGGAAAAAATTGTAAATTGCTCGGCGAAGTCAAAACGGAGTACAAAGATTTCGGTTATATGTGGGAGTGCCCGAACATTTTGCAATTCGACGATTACGATGTTTTGATTATGTGTCCGCAAGGTCTGGAGCCGGAAGAATTTCAATATCAAAGTCATTGCCAAGCCGGCTACCTCGTCGGTCATTTTTCGATTGACAGTTTGGAAATGTTGCACGGCAAATTCCAAGAATTGGATCACGGTTTCGATTTTTATTCGCCGCAAGTTTTCCGGCACGAAGGTCGTCACATTCTCGTCGGCTGGATAGGTATGCCCGATCTCGTGAATGAAATCGAATCGGCTAAAGAGGGCTGGCTCTATTCGCTGACCATGCCCAGAGTTTTGACGCTCAGACAGGGCAGAATTTATTCCGCGCCCGTCGAAGAGTTGAAAGCACTTCGCAAAGAGGAAACGGAAATTGAACTCGACACAAATAAAATCGACTTCATGAAAGAAACTTTGCCGAAAACCTCAGAAGTCATTCTCGACATTAAAACAGGTGAGGCGAAAAAATTTGAAATTGCGCTCAACTACGGCGAAGAAAAAACCGTCATCACTTACGACAAAAATACTCAAGTCATGATTATCGACAGGAACGGAATGAAACTCGGCGGCAAAGGGCAAAGAAAATTCAAACTCTACGTCAACGAAGAACTTTCCTTCAGAATGTTCGTTGACAGAACCGCGATAGAAATTTTCCTCCAGCACGGCGAAGACGTTGCAACTTTCTTCGTTTACCCGGAAAAAGACGTTGCGCCGGAACTCACGATAAAATCCGATAAAGAGATGGCGGAAATTCACGGAACGATTTGGGAACTCGATTCGATAAAATTTTCTTGATTGATTCGTTGAGAAAGGAAGCGTCCGGCTTTGGCTGACAAAAAGGATTTGTTGAAACCGATTTATTCTGCGGTGGAAAGGCTCGTACCGACGAACCGGAAATTGATAAATTTCGTGAACGAAAAAGCACGCGGCGAAGGTTTGAAACGCTCGCTTTACAAAGTGAAATTTATCGACAAGTCCGAACGAAGTACGAAACAAATGGCATCAATGACGTTGCTGGAATTGCAAAAGCATATGCGCGAAATAAATTACCCGGAAGAAGAGCGGGAAGAAGTCATGCGCGAAGCGGAAGCAATTTTGGAAGACGCGAAAGTACAGGTCGAAAAAGTTTACGGTGAAGTGCGCCGGTATGTCGTTACCAGTGAGTTGCGCGGCGACTGCGTCAAGACGAATTACAGAAAAATTTCCACGCTTGACGAAAAGACGAATGAAATGTTATCGAAGGAAATTTTTTCTCTCGCTCTTGCCGAAATTAACGAAGGCGACAAAAAAAATATTGACGACATTGAAGACGTTTTCAAAAAAATAAACAATATCGCCCTGACACTTTTTGAAATTGCCGAAAACAGTACTCATCACAAATCCAAGCACACGAAAAAAAAGGAACAGAAATCCTCGTTCGGCATACTGTCCGGATTCTTCGATTAAATATCAAATTCACGCAAAAAAAATTCCCCGCGTTTTGACGTGAGGAATTTTTTTTTATTTTCCGAAATAATCATTGAACATCGAATACAGGAACAGGACGACCGCGATCGCCATCGTGCCTTTGCTCAATCTGTCCGTCCAAAGTCTTTGCGTGTCGGTAAATTTAAAATGTCTGTTCGCGTAAGTTGCGGAAAGAGAAATTGCCATCGCCGCATAAAGTCCGCGCGTCACGTTCGGGAAATTTTCCCAGCCGATTATCATGAAAAAGAAAGTCAGCGACAGAATGAATATCAACAGATAATCTTTGCCGACTTTCTCCGGTTTTTTCGCTTCGGAATTTTTTTCTTTCGGTTTGATTTTCTTCAGAATCTTTTTCGTTTGTCGCGCCATAAAATCTTCCCTTCAACTTTCAGCGATTGTAAATTTTGCACTGACACATTTGCATAACGTCCAAAGCTTTTTCGTGGCTCTCCGGATTTACGCCGGCGCAACATGACGCGTCGACGCTGACGAGTTGCTCCGGGTAAAAAGACTTCAGCAAAATTGCATTTGAAACGACGCAAATATCCGTACACACGCCGACAAATTCGACTTCCTCATACGGTTTGAGGAGTGCCGGCAAACGTGTCGCGCCGAAAGTTTTTTTCTCCACAACGTCCTTTGCCGCCGGAATAAATTTTTGCAACTCCGGAACAATTTCCCAGCCCGGAGTATTTTTTATGCAGTGAACGACCGGCAAATTTTTTCCTTCCTGCGTGTCCAAATAATTTTCTCTGTGCGTGTCCTGCGTGAAAATTATGTCGGAACTTTTTTCCGTAAAAACTTTTTCAACTTTAGCGACAAGGCGCGGCAACATTTCCTGCGCCTCTTTCGTACCGAGAGAACCGGTTACGAAATCGTTTTGCATATCGACTATGATTAAAGCCTTAGCCATTTATTTTTAACCTCCCGAAAAATTTTACTTGAGCGAATCCAAATAATTGTTCAGCCACAAGCCGACAGCCCGTCCGATGATTTGTTTTCCTTCCGCGTCCGGGTGCAGACCGTCCGTCGTCAATTCGACTTTCAAATTTCCTTCGTCGTCGGTGAAGTCGTCCGCAATGTCAATGTAAAATTCCTGCTTGCGAATCCAATCGCAAATATATTGTCGGTGCTCCCTCCAATTTTCCGGCGGCGGCTCGACAAAATCGACGTGCGCCATCAAAGCCGGATTTATCGGTGTCGGCGTAATGAAAACCGGTTTTATTCCGTTCTCTTCGCACTTGATTTTCAACGCTTCCAAATTGCTTGTGGAGTCCCAGCCGATAATGTCGGACCGGAAATCGTTCACGCCACCCATAATGATTAAAACTTCCGGGCGGAAAGGCAAAACGTCGTTATCGAAACGCTCCAAAAGTTGCGCGGTGGTATCGCCGCTCCTGCCCAAATTTTTTACCGGGACGGAACAATAATTTTCCCAGCCGTACATTATTCGGGAAGGAGGAACGGAAATCGAACCGCCGCCGTGAGTTATGCTGTCGCCCAGCGCGCAAAATCTCATCGGCTTTTTAACGCGGAAAGTCGTATTCAAAGTTTTTCCCGACCACTCGGTTACCGGAACATTGTCTTTGGAAATTCCGCGAACTCTCCAGTAATATTCTCCCTCGTCGATAACCGGAATCTCATCGTAAAAATCGTAGTTGTCATCTTTCGGGTGGAACTCGGTTACATAATTTCGGAGCAACACGCCGTCTTTGAAAAGTTGTATCTC
>CAJOFG010000133.1:1536-8518 GCA_905233965.1 uncultured Selenomonadaceae bacterium | reverse complement strand
TTGCGACAAAGCCGGTTTTTTCACGCCGCCCCATGAAACGCCGGAAACTTTGGAACGACGATTAAAAAGTTTCTGCGACGAAGTTAAAATTTCCCGCGTGAAATCTTTCGCCGGATTCGTTTGTCGGAAGAAAAAATTTCCGCAAACGTGAAGTACCTTCAAGCCTTTTCCGCATTGCATACGAAAAAAATTTATGCTATCATGACTTCGACGTTTAGTACTTCTCGGGAGGTTTTTAATATGGCAGACAAACCGCGCATTGTTATCGTCGGCGGCGGTTTCGGCGGTATCAAAATCGCAAAACTTTTTGCAAAGGAAAATGTGGACATCACTCTTGTCGATCGCCACAATTTTCATTTGTTCCAGCCGCTTTTGTATCAGGTTTCGACTTCAGTTTTGGCAGAGGACGAAATTGCATATCCGATTCGTACTTTTTTCCGCGACAATAAAAATGTAAACTTTTTCATGGCGAAGGCGCAGGGCGTTGACCAGGAAAGAAATGTTCTCATAACGAATCACGGAGAAATTCCCTACGATTATCTTATCCTTGCCGCCGGTGCCACGACAAACTTTTTCGGCATGAAAGAGGTTGAGGAAAAAGCTTACGGCATGAAAACGATTCAAGAGGCGATACACATCAGGAACCACGTCCTCCACGAATTTGAACGCGCAAGCAAACCTTATCGCACGCCGGAGGACAGAAGAAAACGCATGACTTTTGTCGTCGCCGGCGGAGGTCCGACCGGAGTCGAAGAGGCCGGCGCACTCACCGAATTGATAGACGTTCAGAAAAAGGAAATTCACAATCTCGACTTCAACGACGTTCAAGTTATTTTGATTGAGGCAACGCCGCGCGTTTTGCCGATGATGCCGGAAGATTTGCAGAAAGAAACAGTTCGCGTCCTGGAGAAAAAAGGCGTTCGCGTAATGCTTGACACTCAAGTTGTCGGTTATGACGGCGACGTTCTCAAATTGAAGAGCGGCGCGGAAATTCCGACGACGACGGTTATTTGGGCGGCGGGAGTCCGTGCGGTCGATTTCATGAACAACTGCGGCGGCGAAAATGCTCGCGACGGGCGTTTGATGATTGAAGAAAATTTGATGGTCAAAGGTGCCGTCAACAAAAATGTTTTCGCGATAGGAGATTGCGCCTGTTTCATGCACGGCGACATGAAACGTCCGCTCCCGACGGTTGCTCCGGTTGCAACTCAAGAAGCGGTCGTCTGCCACAAAAATATTATGAAACTCATCAAGGGCGATACAAACCTTGAAAAATTCGTTTACAAAGATTTGGGCGCGATGGCGACAATCGGACGCGGACAGGCTGTCGTCGGTCATCCGCGAATGACCGGGTTCCTCGCGTGGTGTGCTTGGATGTTCGTCCACCTGATTCGACTTGCCGGCGCACATACAAACCTGACCGTTGCAATTAAATGGACTTGGAATTTGTTCTCCGGAATAAGATTGGGAAGAATCATAACCAACATGAAACTGTAAAAAAATTTTTCACTCGGAAATACACAATTCGGACTTTGCGAAAAGAACTGCGTTGCCGGAAACTTTCACGCGGTTGCCGGAAATTTCACAGAATAAAATTCCGCCGCGTTCGGATGCCTGGTAACATTTCAGAGAATTTTTTTGCAACTTATCCGCCCATATCGGAGCGATTAAACAATGCGTCGAGCCCGTCACCGGGTCCTCGGCGATTTTTATTTTCGGCGCAAAAATCCGGGAAACGCAATCAAAATTTTCGTCGGAACTTTTCGCCGTCACCGCTTGAATAAGTCCGTCAAGTTTTTGCAACTTGTCGAAATTCGGCTTGAGATTTTTAACTTTTTCGTCGTCGTCCAAAAATAAAAGCAAATCGCGACTCAAATAAGCCTCCGAAACATTTTCGCCGACGGCATCGCGCATATCTTGCGTAACCGGAATTTTTTTGTACTCGTAAGCCGGGAAATCCATTTCAAAGAAATTTTCTTTCCGGGTGACGGAAAAATTTCCGTGCATTGTTTCAAATTCGATTGAGTCCGAATTTTTTTCAATCCGGGTCAAAAGCACGAAGGCGGTTGCCAATGTCGCGTGTCCGCAAAAATCAATTTCGCCGGACGGGGTGAACCAACGGAGCCGGTAAAAATTTTTTCCCTTCACGACAAAAGCGGTCTCCGACAAATTATTTTCCTTCGCGATGTTCGTCATAATTTTTTCGTCCGGAAATTTTTCCGCGATACAAACTGCCGCCGGGTTTCCGGAAAAAATTTTGTCGGTGAAAGCGTCAACGATAAACTGAACCATAAAAATCCCTCCAAAAATTTTTACCGATTATAACAAAAAATTTTATGCGAACAAAATTTTTTTTCGTCAGGGCGTTTGCTTGTAACACCTCCGGGTTTATGCTATCATTTCGGAAACTCAATCGAAAGCGGAGAATTTTTTATGGAAAAAAATCTTTACGAAAGTCTTGAAACGACTTTGAACGCGCTGCAAAGTGACGCGGAAAAAGTTGATGAAACGAACTGCGAACAACTTTTCTTTTTTTTCCGGAAACTTTTTGACGACATGGAAAGAGAATTTCACGCCGCCGGTTTTCGCGAAAAGTCGATTCATGGTGTCGAAAATATTTTGGTCGTTCGGACTGACGTTATCGGCGATTTTATTTTGACGAGCGGATTTATTCGCGAACTCAGAAAAAATTTTCCGAAGGCGCGGATAACTTTGGTGGTTTCTTCGCTTGTCTTTCCTATTGCCGAACTCTGTCCTTACGTCAACGAAGTTTTTCAATGCGACGCAAAAACTTTCGGCAAAAAATTTTCGGACGTTTTAAAAAATGTTTCGGCGTTCTGCAGAAAAAATCTTTGGCACAAACATTTTACGAAGGCGTTCACTCCTCAATGGGGCAGCGACAATCTCGGCGCGATCCTCACGGCATTTTTAAGCGGAGCGCAAGAAAGAATCGGTTACGGCACAATCCCTTACAAAAATCTCATGCCGGATTTGCAAATTCCGGACGAACATCCGGCGCAAGTTTCCGATAACGAAATGCTGACAAAAAATCTTGCCGTCCCGACTGATTGGAAAAAGGAAGTCGAAAAACATTTGGGACTTTTACTCTTGGCGGGTTTTCAACTTGAGGAAACGAACATGGAACTTTGGTACGGCGAAGAAGATTTTCGACGTGCGGAAAAATTTTTGTCGCAACTCCCGCCGGGTAAAAAAGCCGTCATCGGTTTGGGTGCCGGCGATACAGGTCGTCAATATCCGGTTGAAAAATGGGTGACGGCTCTGACGGAAATTAACCGGCGCGGAATAAATTTTGTCATCGTCGGCGGCGAAGGCGAAAAAAAATCGGCAAACTTTCTTTACGAAAATTTACCGGAAGGAATTGTTTTGAACTTGACCGGGCTGACGACGTTGCGGGAAACGGAAGCGGTTATCGCGCAATCGGATTTTTACATCGGCAACGACACCGGCGTTATGCATATGTCTGCCGCCGCCGGACTTCCGGTTCTCGCCGTTTATCGGGAGGCGGTCGATAAGGAAAATGACATGGCGGGTTTGTCGAGCGAATATCTTCGCTTTCCCCCTTGGCAAACATTAAATGTCGTTTTGCGTCCGGCTCATGCTCTTGACGACTGCGCGAATAAAATTGCTTACGGCGGTTGCAGTCACCGGGAGCCGCATTGCATAACTCAAATTCCTCCGGAAGAAATTGTCGCCGCCTTCGACGCACTTTGCGAATACATCGACTCCCAAAAATCGAAATAATATTTTCTGACGAATAATTGCAAAAAAAATTTCCCGGCTTGCGTCGGGAATTTTTGTATTGTGCTTGAGTCGTGAAAAAAATTTTTTAGGGTGTGTCGGTAAAGTAAGAATGTGCGACGTGACGTGGAATTTTTTCGTCCGACGAGGAAAAATCGCAGGAATATCGTACATATTTCAAGAAATTTTGACAAAGTCCGGACGGAAAAATAACCGTCATCGGCGTGCGTTCGTCTTTACCAACACGCCCTAATTGTTTGCGTCGTCGAAGGCAACGAGCGTTGCATCGAAAATTGCATCGACGGCTTTTATTTTCGCCATGACTTCCGGCGGTATCGGATTGTCAACGGTAAGCACCATAATATTTGTGCCGCCGATGTCGGTTTTGCCGACCTGCATACCGGAAATATTTATGTTGAACCCGGCAAGGAGAGTACCGACTTCGCCGATGACACCCGGCTTGTTGATATGCGGACAAATCAAAAGTCCGGCGTGCGGGTCAACGTCAACGCGGAAATTGTTTATCGAAACGATTCTGCCTTCGTTGCCGAAAAGCGTACCCGTCACGGAATTTTTGTTTGCCGTAACCGTCAAAGTGTTTGAAAAATCGCCGGCGACACGAGAAGAAATTTCCGAAACGTGAATACCTCTTTCGTTCGCCAACAAATTTGCATTGACCAAATTTACATTTGCGTCGAGCGCGTCGGACAAAATTCCTTTCAAGACGGAAGTCGAAATTAAAGATGAATTGCCGTCCGCAATTTTTCCGTTGACTTTTACTTCCACATTTGAAACCGGTTCCTTGCTCAAAACGGTTATCATTCTTCCGAGTCGCTCCGCCAAGTCCAGGTAAGGCAAAAGTTTTTTCAAAACGTGCGCCGGAATATGCGGCATATTTACGGCAGTCGCAACCGGTTTTCCGCTCAGCGCGTCCATGATTCCGCCGGCAACGTCCACCGAAACGCCGATTTGCGCCTCAATCGTCGATGCGCCGAGATGAGGAGTCAGAATAATATTCGGCAAACCGATTAAGGGAGAATTTTCCGGCAAAGGTTCGCTCGTGAAAACGTCAATCGCCGCGCCGGCAATTAAATTTGTTTTCAACGCTTCGGCAAGGTCATGCTCATTGATAATTCCTCCGCGCGCGCAATTTATCAGCCGCACTGTCGGTTTCATCATCTTCATTTGTTCGAGTGAGATCATGTTTTCGGTTTTCTTCGTCAGCGGCATATGAACGGTGATGAAGTCGGACGTTTTGAAAAGTTCTTCGAGTTCGACGAGTTTAACGCCGAGAGATTCCGCGCGTGATTCGGCAACGAAAGGATCGTAAGCGATAACTTTCATGTCGAAAGATTGCGCACGTTTCGCAACGCCCGCGCCGATTCTGCCGAGACCGACAACGCCCAAAGTTTTGTTGTGAAGTTCCACGCCGACAAATTTTGAACGATTCCATTTTCCTTCGTGCATGGATTTGTAAGCTTGAGGAATATTTCTGCTGACGGCAAGGAGCATTGCAAAAGTATGTTCGGTCGCGGCTATCGTGTTTCCGTCCGGAGAATTTATCACGATGATTCCCTTTTCGGTCGCCGCGTTCACGTCGATATTGTCCACGCCGACACCGGCACGTCCGATAATTTTTAAATTCTTCGCACGTTCCAAAACTTCCGCCGTGACTTTCGATGCGGAGCGAACAATCAGCGCGTCGAAGTTCGGAATTATTTCCAAAAGTTCTTCGGCGGAAAGTTTGTTTCGCACTTCGACGTTAAAATTTTTTTTCAGGATTTCGATACCTTCGCCGGCAATTCCGTCGGCTGCAAGAATGTTGAACATCAAAAAACCTCCGAGTAAAAATTTAAATTCCGGCAATTTCCTTCAAAATATTTTCGGCGGCCTCAACCGGATTTTTCGCCGCCCGAATCGGTCTGCCGACAACCAAATAATTCGCGCCGTTTTTAATCGCCGCCGCCGGCGTGGAAATTCTGCTCTGGTCGTTTATGTCGCTGCCGGCCGGACGAATACCCGGAGTTATGATTAAAAAATCTTCTCCGCAAGCTTCGCTAATCAATCCGGCTTCCTGCGGCGAGGCAACAACTCCGTCAAGCCCGGCAGACTTCGCAGACTTCGCCAAACGAATTACCGTATCGGAAATTTTTGTTTGACTTAAACCCAAGCCGTTCCAATCGTCTTGATTTATCGAAGTCAAAACGGTTATCGCGACGAGTTTCGGCTTTTCGATTCCGAGCCGCTCCGACTCTTCGCGCAATTTTTCTGCGGAATTTTTCATCATGGTGAACCCGCCGAACGCGTGGACGTTTAAAATGTTCGCGCCCAAATTCGCGAGGGAGCAAAGACCGCCGGCAACCGTCGCCGGAATGTCATGAAGTTTCAGGTCGAGAAAAATTTTTTTGTTCCGCGACTTCAGGAAGTCAATCACTTCCGTGCCGACGCTGTAAAAAAGTTCCATGCCGACTTTGTAAAAAATAATTTTGTCGCCGAGTTCGTCAACCAATTTTTTTACATCGTCCGCTTTGTGAAAATCCAGCGCGACTATCAATCTTTCGTCAGCAAGTGTGGCACTCATCATAAATCCCGGCTTTCTTTAAAGTTTTTACGACCGTTTCTCCGATATGCGCGACGGTATCGGCGACTTCGATTCCCACCGCATTGAGTGCGGCAATTTTATCCGCCGCCGTTCCTTTGCCGCCGGAGATAATCGCGCCGGCGTGTCCCATACGTTTTCCGGGAGGAGCCTGCCGTCCGGCAATGAACGCCGCAACCGGTTTTTCCGGCATATTCTCTTTAATCCACTTCGCCGCGTCCTCTTCGGCACTTCCTCCGATTTCGCCGATCATCAAGACGGCTTTTGTATCCGGATCTTCTTTGAAAAGTTTCAGCGTGTCGATAAAGTCCATGCCTTTAACCGGGTCGCCGCCGATTCCGATTGCCGTCGTCTGACCGATACCCGCCGCCGTCAGTTGGAAAGTCGCTTCGTAAGTCAAAGTGCCGGAGCGCGAAATAACTCCGACGTGACCTTTGCGATGAATGTATCCCGGAATGATTCCGAGTTTACATTCGTCAGCCGTCAAAATTCCGGGACAGTTCGGTCCGATTAACCGGGTTTTCTTTCCCTCCATGTAACGACGGACTTTAACCATGTCCAAAACCGGAATGTGTTCGGTAATGCAAACCGCCAACTCAAGCCCGGCATCAATCGCTTCCAAAA
>CAJOFG010000133.1:0-1476 GCA_905233965.1 uncultured Selenomonadaceae bacterium | reverse complement strand
GGGAACGCCTTCGACTTGTTGACCGGCTTTTCCGGGCGTAACGCCGCCGACAATTTTTGTGCCGTAGTCAATCATTTGTTTCGTGTGGAAAGTCGCCGCCTTGCCGGTGATTCCCTGCACGATAACTTTTGTATCTTTGTTTACCAAAATTCCCATGTCAAACCTCCTCACTCCGCATTTTTGACGAGCCGGACAATTTCTTCCGCGCCGCGCTCCATAGTTTCGGCAACCATTACATTTTCAATCGCCGCATCTTGCAACATTTTCCGACCGATTTCAACATTCGTACCTTCAAGGCGAACGATAACCGGTACGGGGAAAGAATTTTTGCCGCCGGAAATAATTTTCGTCGCGTCGAGGATTCCCTGCGCGATATTGTCGCACTTGACGATGCCGCCGAAAATGTTGATAAAAATTCCTTTCGCCTGTCCGCCGTCGAGCATGATTTTGAGAGCCTCAGCCGTCGTTTCCGGAGTGGAACTGCCGCCCACGTCGAGGAAGTTTGCCGGTTCGCCGCCGTAAAATTTTATGATGTCAACCGTCGCCATAGCCAAACCGGCACCGTTCACCATGCAGGCAACGTCGCCGCCGAGATTGACGTAGTTGAGTCCGAACTCCGCCGCGCGACGTTCTTTTTTGTCCTCCTCCGTTTCGTCGCGGAGAGATTCGATTTCCGGGTGACGGAAAAGCCCGCTGTCGTCGAAATTTAATTTCGCGTCGAGAGCGATAACGTCATCATCTTCGGTAAGGACGAGCGGATTTATTTCGGCAAGCGAACAATCTTTTCCGACGAATGCATTGTAAAGGCAGAGCATTAAATTTGACGCTTTGCGAATTGCCGGAGCCGGAAAGTCGAGCGCGTAAGCCATGCGGGTTGCTTGGAACGGAGCAAGACCGATAACCGGGTCGATAAACTCTTTGAAAATTTTTTCCGGAGTTTCTGCGGCAACCTTTTCGATTTCAACGCCGCCTTCCGGACTGCCCATCATGACGACGCGCCCGGTTTGTCTGTCGATAACGAAACTGAGATAATATTCTTTTTTGATCGCGGAGGCTTTTTCGATTTCCGGACCGGTTTGGTGAGTGACAAGAATTTTTCCGAGCAATTCGCCGGCAAACTCTTTCACTTCGTCGAGATTTTTTGCAAGTTTCACGCCGCCGGCTTTTCCGCGACCTCCGGCATGAATTTGCGCTTTCACCACGACGGTACCGCCGAGTTCTTTTGCATTTTCGACGGCTTCATCGACGGAGAAAGCCGCCTTGCCGTCCGGAACTTTCACGCCGAAACTTTTCAAAATTTCTTTGCTTTGGTATTCGTGAATGTTCATTACGTCAACTCCTTTGTTTTACTGAAATTTATTTCAAAAGCCTTGACAAACTCCCCACGCATAAATGCGGGGGATTCCGCTATCAACAACCGATGCTTAAAAATTTAAGTCTTACTCGATCTCCTTCGAGGGTTGATGCCCCAACCCG
>CAJOFG010000132.1:3366-7366 GCA_905233965.1 uncultured Selenomonadaceae bacterium | reverse complement strand
ACGATCGGTTAAAAGAAAAAATTAAAATCGTCCGGAAAGCTTTGAGAGTGAACAAACCGAATCCGGAAGATGCGATTGACGTTTTGGCAAAAGTCGGCGGATTTGAATTCGGAGCAATGGCGGGAGTAATTCTTGCCGCCGCAAGGCACCGGCGCATTGTTATTTTGGACGGATTCAACACGACGGTTGCCGCACTCATTGCCGCGAAAATAAATCCGAACGTTTGCGCTTATCTGATAGCGTCACATCTCGGTCGAGAAATCGGACACGTTTTCATTTTGAAAGTTTTGGGACTTACTCCCATGTTCACTTTGGATTTGGCATTGGGTGAGGCTGTCGGTTCGTCAATCGCGGCGAAAATTTTGGACAGCTTGGTTTACACCGACGTTTGCGACCCGGAAGATGATTTCGATGAGGACGAAGAGGACGACGAAGAAGAAATTTCCGATGAGGAAGTCGAAAGATACAGCGCGGAACTTTTTTCTCGGCTGATTGAAAATTTCGGTGTCGGCGAATTGTCCCGGATAAAAAGTTTGGACGAATTGGAAGAACTCATGGAGGACAAATTATCCGAACTTGAAGATATTGAGTCCGTTGACGTTGATTTTCATCTCGGCGATGACGATCGTTTAAATCCGTTTGAACCTCCGTTCAGTGCCGCCGACTTTAATATTCCGCGCTCCTATCCGATGTTGGTCAGAGTTATGGGCGGACAAAATGACGATTCGATTGCCGCCTCCGACAAAACTTTCAACTTCTACCTGCAGACCATGCCCGGACTTCACACGGACGCGATGGAAAATTGTCGCGACCATCTCGACAACTTGACGAAACCGAAAAACAGTTTGGGACTGCTTGAAGATATTGCAATTCAAGTTGCCGGCATAATGAACGAAGACCTTCCGACGAACAAGTTGAGACACGCGGCACTTGCTTTCACGAACAAAGAAAACGCGCCGGAAGTCGTCGGGCAGACCGGACGCGGAAGAGTGCCGGACGGTTCGCGCAGAAATGTCCCGATGAATTTCAGCATAACCGCCAGAACTTTTGCGATGAAAATTTTCATGGGCGTTATCGACCCGCGAAAAAATCCGACGGTTGCTTTCAACTTCGGCAGAACTTTGGGGGAGGAAATTTCTTTCAGTACGCCGATTATCGCGCTGACAGATTTAAGTGATTGGCAAAGAGACAAGCTGGACGAAAAATTTGCAAAGGCGTTGTTGACCGACAAGAACGAATTGAAAGTTAAGCCGGAAGATTTTTTGTCGAACGTGCCGAAAAAATTCCGGTGCCTGACTTCCGCAATTTTGGGCGCGATGGTTGCCGCCGCTCACAATTCAACTTTGATTGTCATTGATTGCGGCGCGGTTGAAATTATCGCCCGCTACCTTGAGGCGATGTGTCCGCAAATTCGTCCGTTCCTCCTCTACTCGACCAAGTTGGTGAATTACGGATTCGAGCCGGGCTTAAGAATCGGTTACGACGGAGAAAATGCCTGTATGGCGGTTGAAATTGTCGAAGCGGCTTTAACCGCGCTGAACGAAATGAAAACTTTCGGCGAAGCGAACGTGGGCGTTGCGATTGACGGAGCCGGTGCCGGTATTCAGACGAAGGACGAATAATTTTTTGCCATGAAAATTTTTTTAATCGCCGGAACTGAGGACGGCAGAAAGCTTGCGGAATTTTTATTTCGGCACGGTCACGAAATTACCGCGTCGGTCGTCAGCGAATACGGGAAAAAAATTCTGGAGCAATACGACGGAATTAAAATCAACGACAAGAAACTTGATGAGGACGAACTCGCGGAAGTTTTGCAAGCCGGGAATTTTGAAATTCTCGTCGATGCCGGACACCCTTACGCCGAAAATGTTTCGCGAAATGCGGTTGCCGCCTGCGAACGGACGAAAACTTTTTACATTCGTTACGAAAGACCGGAAACCGAAATAAATTACAAAAATGTTTTTCGCGTTCGGAGTTATGATGACGCGGCGGAGAAGGCGGCGCAACTCGGCAAAAATATTTTCGTCACGACGGGCAGCCGGAATTTGAAAAAATTGCTTGAGTCGCCGGCTTTGAAAAATTGCAATTTGACGGTGAGAATTTTACCGACTGCGGAAGTTTTGACGGAGTGCGAAAATTTGGGACTGACACCGAAACAAATCATCGCAATTCAGGGAGCGTTCTCAACCGAATTGAATGCGGAACTTTTCAAGCACGCCGGCGCGGAAGTCCTCATCACGAAGAACAGCGGAAAAATCGGCGGAGCGGATACGAAAATTGCGGCGGCGGAAATTTTAAATTTGCCGGTCGTCCTTATCGAACGTCCGAAAATTTTTTACCCGAACATGACGCAAACTTTTGAAGAAGTTTTAAACCGAATCGAAACGAAAAAATAATTGGAGGTGTGAAGTCATGCAATATGCGACTTATTACAATTCTCCGCTCGGAAAAATTCTCATTGCCGCCGACGAAATCGGTTTGACCGGATTGTGGTTTGAAGGACAAAAATATTTTGCTTACACTTTTGAATCCGATTATCGTATCGGTGACCTTCCGGTGTTGAAAGCCGCAAAGCGTTGGTTGGATATTTATTTTTCCGGAAAAGATCCGAACAAAAAACCCCTCAAACGCGTCCTTAACCACCTGTACGGAACTCCGTTTCAAGTTGCCGTTTGGATGTCGATAATGAAAATTCCTTACGGGACAACCGCGACTTACGGAGAAATTGCAAAAAAAGTTGCCGAACAAGGTTATTCGTCAGACGCGGCGGCTCGCGCAGTCGGAAATGCCGTTGCTCACAATTCAATATCTCTCATCGTTCCTTGCCACCGCATTATCGGCAGCGACGGCAAATTGAGAGGTTACTCCGGCGGACTCGATTTAAAGAAAAAACTTTTGGAATCGGAAGGTATCGACTGCGACAACTTGCGAAACAATCGGTAAAGCGGATACAAGAATTGCTCTGAACGAATCGAAATAAAATTTTTTCCGATGAAAATTTTTCGTCGGAATTTTTTGATTGACAAGGCGACTCCCGGAAAATAAAATTCCGGTAGGGCGTGCGTTCGTCTTTAACAACACGCCCTGAAGGAAATTGTCAGATTTTTTACACGGAGGTGTTCAAAATGGATTTTACGACTATGGGAACGGTCAATTCGTACGTCCGGCAAAAAAATTTAATGTTTGCCAAAGACTACAAAATCAGGACGGGACAAAGAGTCGTTGACGCGAACGGCAATTTGAATTTTGCAAAGCCTTCAATGTTCGATCAAGTGCTCGAATCTCAAAAAAAATCCGACGATGTTGTAAGCTCGGAGAAAATCGCAAACATCAAACGGAAATTGATGAGCGGAAAAAAACTTTCTCAATCCGAAATGAGTTACCTCCGCGACAAAGATCCCGGCACTTACAAAAAAGCCAAACACGCCGAACAGGCACGCGAAGAATTGGAAAGCGATTTAAAGAGAGCAAGAACCAAAAATGAGGCAAGGCAAGCCGTGACTCGCGCAATGATTAAAGCGTCGGCTGAGGCAAGCGCGGAACTTGCCGCTTATAAATCCGGATTGTCAGCGGCGGCGGGCGGCGCAAATGCCGGAGCAAATCTCCCGACGGGCGGCGAAAATATTTCCGGTCCGGAAGTTTCAACCGGTGCCGAATCTGCAAATGTTTCCGGCGAAAATCCGGAAGTCGCGCAAGTCAACCCGGAAGTTTCCGCAATCGGAGAAAATGCCGGCGAAGTCGATAAGGCGACGCAAGCCGAAATCGACACGAACAAATCGACGGCGGAAACTCTGAAAAATATCACGGAAGAAATTTCAAAATCGACGAACAATCAAAAAGTTGACGAAAAAAATTCCGACAACAAGAAAACCGCCGCCGATGACATCTTGGAAAAATTTTTGATGACGATTCGCGCACTTGAGGACGAATGGGCGAAATTCACAAATTCCGACGAATACCAAGAGTTGCCGGAGGACTTCGGCGACGATGAAAAAAAATC
>CAJOFG010000132.1:0-3340 GCA_905233965.1 uncultured Selenomonadaceae bacterium | reverse complement strand
CCCGACGCACCCGGCAAAAAAATTATCGACGCGATTTTAACTTATCGGGCGGCGGCAGTTGCCGACTGAAAAAATTTTCGTCGCAATAGACAAAACCGGAGTCGTCAAAGCGGCTTCCGGTTTTTTTGTTCGGCAGGAAATAAATTCATTCCGGCGAAATTTTCTATCCGAAATTTTTTTTGCGGAGATGATGAAAATGTTCAGAGTCGGAAAATATTTTTGCCTTTGTATGTGCGCGATGTTCCTTCCGATTTTCGGTTCGGGTTGCGGCGCGAATCCGGGCGGCGAAAAAATTTCCGAAAAGCCCGGAGCCGTCGAAAAGAAAAATCAAAATTATTTTATCGACGACGTGACTTTGAACAGCGGTTTTAAAATGCCTGTGCTCGGTCTGGGAACGTGGACGCTTTCCGACGACGATGCCGAAGAATGTGTTTTCGCCGCGATAAAGGACGGTTACCGGTTAATCGACACGGCGCGATATTACGGAAACGAGCGCGGCGTGGGTAAAGGCGTTCGGAAGGCGATTGATGCCGGACTTGTCACGCGGGAAGAAATTTTCGTCACGAGCAAAATTATGCCCGGCGATTATCGCAACCCGGACAAGGCGATTGAAAATTCCGTCGAAACTTTGGACTTGGGCTACGTTGATTTAATGTTGATTCATCAGCCGGGCGCGAATGATTTGGAAGTTTACAAAGCGTTGGAGCGCGGAGTCCGTGCCGGAAAAATTCGGTCAATCGGAATTTCAAATTATTACACGCCGGGAGATTTTAACCGGATTATGAGCGTCGCCGAAATTGTTCCCGCCGTCGTGCAAAACGAAAATCATTTGTTCTACCAAAACACGGAGCTGAAAAATTTTTTGGAGCAATACGGAACTTTCGTTGAGGCGTGGTATCCGTTCGGCGGCAGAGGCAACACTCAAAAAAGTTTCGACAACGAAGTTATTCGCGAAATTGCAAAAGCACACGGCAAAACTCCGGCGCAAATAATTTTACGTTGGCAGGTGCAAGCCGGATATATCGCGGTGCCGGGTTCAAAAAATCCGGAGCATATCGCGGAGAATTTTGACATCTTCGACTTTGAACTTTCCGGCGACGAGACGGAAAAAATTTCCGGACTGAATCAAGGCAAACGGTTCGAGAATTGGTGACGGATTATTTTTACACTTTCCCCTGCCGGCAAAAAGTGATACAATTCAAAAAAAATTTCGGAGGGAAAAAATGCTTGCAGATTATCATGTCCATACTTACTTCAGCGACGATTCGGAATGTCCGATGCAAACTTATTCGGATCGCGCCGTCGAGTTGAAGTTGGACGAAATTTGTTTCACGGAACACGTTGACTACGGCGTTAAAGGTGCGCCCGGACAACTTCCGAACTGTCCGACGGAAAAATATCTTGCGGAGTTTGAGCGGCTGAAAAAAAATTACGCCGGCAAAGTCGAAATGAAATTCGGAATGGAATTCGGTATGCAGACCGGCACGGTTAAAGAGTTTCAAAAACTTTTCGACGCTTACCCGTTCGACTTTATAATTTTGTCCTGCCACCAAGTCAACAATTTGGAATTTTGGAATCAAGATTTTCAGCGCGGAAAAACTCAAAACGAATACAATCAAAAATATTACGAAGAACTTTTGAACGTCGTCAAAGTTTACGATGACTTTTCGATACTCGGACATCTCGACATGATTAAGCGTTACGATTTGCAAGGCGAATATCCTTTTGAAAAAGTCCGCGACGTTATCGCAGAAATTTTAAAAATCACAATCGCGAAGGGAAAGGGAATCGAAGTCAACACTTCCTGCTTCCGTTACGGGCTGAAAGATTTAACGCCGTCGCATGAAATTTTAAATCTCTACAAAGATTTGGGCGGCGAAATTTTGACAATCGGTTCCGACGCGCACGAAGTAAAAAGTTTGGGCGAAAAAATTGCCGACGTACAAAAAGAACTTCACAACATCGGATTTAAACATATTTACACGTTCGACAAAATGAAACCGGTCGGACATGATTTATTGCATTAAGGGGGATTGTTCGTGCCGAAGAAAAAAAATCTCAGAAAAGTTTTGGTCATCGGTTCCGGTCCGATAATAATCGGACAGGCGGCAGAATTTGACTACGCCGGCTCTCAAGCTTGCCGCGCACTCAAAGAGGAAGGTTTGGAAGTCGTCCTCGTCAATTCAAATCCGGCGACGATAATGACCGATACGAATATCGCGGACAGAGTTTACATCGAACCTTTGACGGTCGATTTTTTGAAGGCGATTATCGAAAAGGAACGCCCGGACGGGTTGCTTGCCACGCTCGGCGGACAGGCGGGACTGAATCTTGCCGTTCAACTTTCCGAAAGCGGAATTTTCGACAAAACCGGTCTCGAACTTCTCGGCACATCTCTGAAGGCAATAAAAAAAGCCGAAGACCGCGAACTTTTCAAAGAGACCATGCAGGACATCGGCGAACCCGTTCCGGAATCCACAATCGTTGACGACGTACCCGGCGCGGTGCATTTCGCGGAGAAAGTCGGCTATCCGTTAATCGTTCGTCCGGCTTACACGTTGGGCGGCACCGGCGGAGGAATTGCGGAGAACGAGGAAGAACTTGTCGAAACGGTTATTCGCGGACTGAAATATTCCATGATAGGACAAGTTTTAATCGAGCGCAGCGTTGCCGGCTGGAAAGAGATTGAATACGAAGTCATGCGCGACGGAAACGACAACTGCATCACCGTTTGCAATATGGAAAATTTTGATCCGGTCGGCGTTCATACAGGCGACTCAATCGTCGTTGCACCCAGTCAAACTTTGACGGACACGGAATATCAACTTCTCCGTTCGGCAAGTTTAAAAATTATTCGTGCGCTTGAAATCGAAGGCGGCTGTAACGTCCAATTCGCGCTTGACCCGAACAGTCAAAATTATTACGTCATCGAAGTCAATCCGCGTGTCAGTCGTTCCTCCGCGCTCGCGTCGAAGGCAACCGGTTACCCCATCGCGAAAGTCAGCGCGAAAATTGCAATCGGTTACACGCTGGACGAAATTACAAACGCCGTCACTCACAAAACGAAGGCCTGCTTTGAACCGGCTCTCGATTATTGTGTCGTGAAATTCCCGCGCTGGCCGTTCGATAAATTTGTTTACGCCGATAAAACTTTGGGAACGCAGATGAAGGCGACCGGCGAAGTCATGAGTATCGACAGAAATTTTGAAGGCGCAATTTTAAAAGCCGTTCGCAGTTTGGAAATCGGCGTTCATCGTCTGCATATAGACAAGATGGACGATTGGGACGACGAGAAGATTAAAAAGCGTTTGAATCGCATCGACGACGAAAGACTTTTCCT
>CAJOFG010000131.1 GCA_905233965.1 uncultured Selenomonadaceae bacterium | reverse complement strand
TATCACGACGGCAACCGACGTTGAGGAAAAATTTTCTGCGGACGCTTTCGCCGGGAAACTCGGACTTATTCCGGAGCCGAAAGAAATGATAAAAAAAATAAATTCGGCAATTTTGCGCGGCGAACCGGTTTTTCTTACCGCCGGAGATTTTAAAATGAATCTTGTTCCGCGAAATTTGATTTGCGGTATCGGTTGCAGACGCGGCACGTCGAAGGAAGAAATTTTTCGTGCGGTAAAATCGGCTTGCGAAAAAATTTCTCAACCTGTCGAACGGATAAAACTTTTTGCGACAATCGACGTTAAACGCGACGAGGAAGGACTCTTAAATTTTGCGGAAGAAGTCGGACGCGAAATAAAATTTTTCGACGCGGACGAGTTGGCGAAAAAAATTTCCGAGTACAAACTGGACGAATCGGACTTCGTGAAAAAAATTATCGGTGTCGGAAATGTTTGTGAAGCGTCGGCTCTGTGTTGCGTCGAAAAAGGCAAATTTGCGCTTATGAAAAACAATTTTGAAAAGAAAGTAACGGTGGCTTTGATATGGGAAAAATGAATTGCGGAAAAATTTCAATCGTCGGTATCGGACCGGGAAATATTTTTGACATGACACCGCGCGCAAAGTCGGCGATTGAGTCTGCCGAAGTTATTGCCGGATACAAAACTTATCTTGAACTTATTCCGGAACTTATCACCGGGAAAAAAATTATCGCAACCGGAATGATGCAGGAAATTGATCGCGCCAAACTTGCGATTGATGAGGCACAAAAAAATTTCAACGTCGCGGTAATTTCGAGCGGAGATGCCGGAATTTACGGAATGGCGGGTCTTGTCATCGACATGATTTTGGATTTGCCGGAAGAGTCGCGCCCGGAATTTGAAACGGTCGCCGGAATTTCCGCGGTAAATTCTGCGGCGGCAATTTTGGGTGCGCCGCTGATGCACGATTTCGCCGTAATAAGTTTAAGCGATTTGCTCACGCCGTTCGACCTCATCAAAAAGCGGATTCGTTGCGCGGCGGAAGGCGATTTCGTCATCGCGCTGTACAATCCGAAAAGCAAAAAGCGCGTCACGAATATTGAGGACGTTCAAAAAATTTTACTCGAACACCGGGAAAAAAATACGCCCGTCGGAATTGTCACCAATGCCGGACGAGCGGACGAGAAAAAAATTATTTCCACGCTGGAAAAATTCACCGACGAGGAAATAAATATGTTCTCTCTGGTTTATCGGAAATTCAAAAACTTTCGTGAAAGCCGGGTTCATGATTACCCCGCGCGGTTACGAAAATAAAATCACTTCCAAGTAAGGTAAGCGATAACGCTGAAAATTGTCGTTACCAAAATTTCACAAATTAAAAGTTTTTCAATCGTTTTGAGTAAATTTGCTTTGAAGTAGTCAACCGAGATGATTAAGCAAACGTGTGTGGGCGTGAGCATTTGCCCGGCTGCACCGAATACCATTGCCACGCAAGCCAAGTCCAAATGCCCGGCACCCGCACCCATCGCCGCGACTATCGGCATGATTATTGCGACGTGTCCTTGCGACAAGCCGGTTAAAACTCCGACGATGAACGAAATGCAAGCGATGACGACCGGTATCGGGAGCGGCAAGGCGTGAAATGCGGAAACGATTTCAGACAAAATGTCCGTGACTTCCAAAAGTTGAATGAAGTACAAAATTCCGCAAATGTTCAGCGTCATTTTTAAATCGATCGCGCCGACGAAAGTTTCTTTGAATCCGACCGGGCGTTTCACCAATCGCAAAATAACGAACATTGCCGCGATAACGATAAATGTTGCCGTCGATGCGTTCAGGTTGAACAGGACGATGATTAAAAATATCGTTGCCATTGAGCCGAACGCCAAAAATAAACTTTGTTTCTCGTGAGAATTTTTGTCCGCCGAATCTTCCGGTTCCGGCGGATTTTTTATCGGGCGAATCAAAACGAACAGACCGACCGAAAATGCGACTATCGTCACCCAAGACAAACTTTTCAGAAATTCTCCGAAGTCCACGCCGGCGATACTGCAAGCCATAATCATTCCCGGAATTATCGGGTTGGAAAATTCAAAAATGTGCCGGAACCAAAAATTTATCGCCGACTTGTCCTCCGCCGTCAAATTTAAATCCGCGCTCAACTCTTCGACTATCGGGGCGGAAAATCTTGCACCGCCGACGGAAGGGAGCAGTCCCAAAAATGCCGGCATGATCGCGAGCAAAGTTTTCACGCCGGAAAAAGTTCGCCGCAGGGAGTGAACCATATCGGTTAAAATCCCGCTGACGCGCAATTCGATTTCCAGACACATGACGAAGTACAGCGCGAAAATTATATCGTAGGTGCGCGTGAGCAAAAAAGTTTCGACGAACGCGATACCCAATTTCGCAACTTCCGCCGAACGTGTCAGCCAAATAAAAAGCCCGCCGACAATCATGCAAGCCCCGATTGGAAATTTAAACCGGAGCATCACAATAATTATCGTAATGACGAGCATTAAATCCAAAAAAATATTCATTTTGAAAAAATTACTCCCCGCGAACCAAAAGTTCCAACTTTCCGGAGCGCGGATGGAACATCAAACCGTGTACCTTGACTTCTTTCGGAATGAGCGGATTAAACCGGATATGTTCGACTGTTTCCTTGACGTTCTCCTCCGGGTGTTTGAATCCGTCAGCCCACTCTTTCATTTCTTTGTGAACCATACGAATCGCGCCGGTGGAAATTCCGCGTTCGAGCATGGCTTTGGTCAAACTCTCCGAAGTCGTTTTAGCCATTCCGCATTCGTGATGACCGATAATTGCAATTTCGTTCACGCCGAGTTCGTAAATGCAGACGAGCAAACTCCGGATCGTCGCGTCAAACATTCCGGTGATACAATTTCCGGCGGTCTTGATAACTTTCACGTCGCCGCGTGACAAACCGAGTGCCGGCTCCAAAAAATTTACCAGCCGGGTATCCATGCAGGTTACTATCGCCAATTTTTTCGACGGCAATTTGCTTTCGTGCAAATCTTCGCCGGAATAATCGGCGGGAGGGTTCGCACAAAATTTTTCGTTTGCGTTCAAAATTTCGTCAATCAATGCCATGTTAAAATCTCTCCTTCGTGTTAAATTATTTTTTCTTGCCGGAAAAATTTCTTGCCGCAGATTTCTTTGCGCGAATTTGTTTTCCGGTTAATTTTTTATTTCCGACGTTTTTTTCGGAAATGTTTTTGTTTACAGAATTTTTGCCGGTAATTTTAAATTGTTTCCGGCGCGGGTGTTTCGTTTCCGGGCGGCGAACGGAAATTTGTTTTTTGATTCCGCTTTCGATTCGGCGAAGTTTTTCCGTTTCCTCCGGCGTGACCAAAGTTATCGCGATTCCGGTTTTTCCGGCGCGTCCGGTTCTGCCGATTCTGTGAATGTAAGTTTCAACGTCGCGGGGTATGTCGTAACTTATGACGTGCGTTATCCCTTCGATGTCCAGACCGCGTGCGGCAATATCGGTTGCAACGAGAATTTGAATTTTCGCGTCACGGAATTTTTTCATAACAAAATTTCTCTGCTGTTGCGTCAAATCTCCGTGCAACTCATCGACGGAAAAATTTTTCTTCGCAAGTTCCAAAGTCAGGCGCGAAACAATTTCCTTTTTGCCGCAAAAAATTATTGCGAGATACGGATTTTCTTTTTCGAGCAATTCGACGAGGCGAGAAAATTTTTTGTCTTGTTTCGTTTTTAAAACAATTTGCTCAATGTTTTTTAACGTCACCGTTTTCGGTTCGATAAAAATTTCTTGCGGACGACTCATAAATTCTGCGGCAAGTTGTTTTATTCTGTCCGGCATCGTCGCGGAGCAAAGTATAAGTTGTTTGTCGCCGGCAGTTTCGCGAATCAAATTTTCAACGTCCTCAATGAATCCGAGTTTTAAAAGTTCGTCCGCTTCGTCCAAAATAATTTTGTTCACGTTTTTTAATTGAATCGTTCCGCGCTTAACGTGGTCAAGTAACCTTCCCGGCGTTCCGATTATGAGTTGCGGCGTTCGTCGAAGTTTATTTTTTTCCTCGAAAATATCCTTGCCGCCTGAAATTAAAATCGAATCGACTTCCGAAATTTTTGCCGGTTCCGCCGCGACTTTTGAAATTTGCATTGCCAATTCTCTTGTCGGCGCGATTATCAAAGCTTGCGTCACGGGAATTTTTTTCAACCGCTCGATTGTCGGAATTAAAAATGCCAAAGTTTTCCCGGTCCCGGTTTTCGCCCGAACGATTAAATCTTTTCCGGTTCGTGCGGCGGGAATGACTTTTTCCTGTACCGGAGTCGGTGAAATTATTCCGCTTTTTTTGAGCAGTTCGCAAACTTTCGGATTTACTTTCAAATCTTTAAATGATGCCATGATGACCTCCAATCATTTACGAAATTGTATCACAAAGCCGACGAATTTGAAATATATTCGCCGCATAAATCACGAGCGGAATAAATTCATTGACCAATCTCAACCCCCGTAAGCTGCAAATTAAGCAACTGCGGTTTACTTTAACTTCCGGATTTTTCATCGGCGGAGTAATAACATTCTTCATTAACCGCGTCTGACGCGAGGAGGAAATTCTTTCTTAGAGGATGTGTTCATAAACGATTGAGTAAAGTGTGAATGTGAGAAATTTTAACCATAGTTTCAGCTGAGGACATTGAATATTCGTAATTTTTGCTGAGACGACGCGAATTGTTCAGCCAAGCCAAAGTCCGTTCAACTACCCAACGCGGACTTATAACCTGCCAACCGTGCGGAGTGATTTTTTGTGAGATTTCTACTTCCAATCCCAAGTATTCTTCAACTTGAGCGATAAAAGTTTTTCGATAACCGCCGTCAGCACAAAATTTTTTTATCGTCGAATAAATAAAAAATGCAAAAGCCGCAACCCAAATTCCAATTTTTGTATCGTGTTGATTTGCCTTGTGAGCGACAACAGCCAACAAACAACCTATTTTGTCGGTAGCAATTTGTCGCTTGATTCCAAATTTTTTTTTCCTGCGTCATAGCCGGATTGTTCACTTGCTGAAGAATTTTGAACGCTTTGTGAATCGACAAGAGCGACGATCGGATTTTCTTCAAGACCAGCATTTTTCCGCGTCACTTTTACCATATGCTGCAAAATTCTGTCCCAAAGTCCGCTGAGTTTTGCACGACGATAAAAACTGTGTACTGTAAAAGCCGGAGGAAAATCGTGTGGTAATTGTCTCCACTTACAGCCTGAATCTACGAGATAAAATACTGCATCAATTAAATCTCGTTTAGACCATTTG
>CAJOFG010000130.1:4140-5667 GCA_905233965.1 uncultured Selenomonadaceae bacterium | reverse complement strand
TCCATAAAAAAATTTTCCTTACGTCTGTAATTTTTCTCCGGGAACTTTACAACCGCGAAATATTTTTTTCAATCCGGATTTTTCGCCGCGCTCGTACAAAAAAATTTCTTCAAAAAATTTTTCATTCCGGTATAATGATTTTCGCAAATGAATTGGAGGGATTTTTTTGTTGACTTTTTTAATGGTTCTCGACGCACTGGTTGCGACAGGTTTGATATTGTCGGTTCTCGGACAAGAGGCGAAGTCTGCCGGCATGGGCGGCATGGACGGCGGCTCGGACACCGTTTTTTCCGGGAAGGCTCGCGGAATGGATGCACTCCTCGCCCGCGTCACCGTCGTACTCGGAATTATTTTCGCGGTGATAACAATCGTCATTGCAAAATTGACTTCGTAAAATTTGAACGGAGATGAAAAATTTTGATTATCAAAGGGGCGGAACCTTTTTTCTTTCCCGGCGGTGAAGAAGGCGTTCTGTTGATTCACGGATTCACCGGCTCTCCCGCCGAACTTTTGCTTTGCGGAGAATTTTTAAATCGCGCCGGCTTTACCGTTTTGGGCGTTCGACTTGCCGGACACGGCACGAACGAAAAAGATTTGATGCGAATGACGAATGAAGATTGGCTCGATTCGGTTGCGGACGGTTACGCAATTTTGAAAAGTGTTTGCAAAAAAATTTTCGTCGTCGGTCATTCGATGGGCGCACTGTTGAGTTTGAAAATTTCCCTGCTCAAAGATGTCGCAAAAGTCGTGACGATTGCCGCGCCGATTTTTATTGACGAAAATTCCGGCTTGGAACTTTTGCCGCCCCGCGAAAAATGCGGAGAACATTTTGAACTTCGTCCGCGCCGGCATTTGGAAAATGTTCCGCACGCCGCGAACAAAGTTTATATCAAAATGCCGCTCATCTCCGTTCACGAACTTTTGGATTTGCTCGGCGACGTGAAAAATTCTTTGCCGAAAATTTCCGTGCCGATTTTAATAATTCACGCCGAGGACGACCACACAACGTCGCCGAAAAGCGCGGATTTTATTTTTGAAAATATCGGTTCGACGGACAAAGAACTTTTGAAAATTCCGGACGGCGGGCATTTGCTCCCGCTTACCGAAAATCGCGAATTTGTTTTTGAAAAGATAACCGGATTTTTGAAACGCGGTTAAACAACTTGAGGAGAGAAAATTTTTATGGCAGCAAATGACAACAGCTATTGTTTCGCCTGCGGGGAAAATAATCCGATAGGTTTGCATTTGGATTTTAAATTTGACGGCGACAAGTTGACGACGAAAAAAATTTTGCCGCGTGAGTACGAAGGTTACAAAGGAATCGTTCACGGCGGGATCGTCACGACTTTGCTTGATGAGGCGATGGGAAATTACATCATACAAAAGTACAATGAAAACGCCGTTACCGGTCGTCTGGAAATTCGTTATCGTCACCCCACGCCGATTGAACAAGAATTGACAATTTCGGCAATTCAAGTTTCGCAGAGAAGAAATATTTTGACGATGAAAGCGGAAGTCGCGACGGCT
>CAJOFG010000130.1:0-4084 GCA_905233965.1 uncultured Selenomonadaceae bacterium | reverse complement strand
GACGGCGAAACCGGTTTACGCGACCGGCGTTTTGAAAATGAATGTGCGCGGGTTCGGATTCGTCATTCAAGAGGAAGGCAAAGATATTTTTGTCAGCCGTGAAAATTTGGGCGACGCTCTGCACGGCGACACGGTTAAGGTAAAAATTTTTGCCGGGTTCGGCGAAAATCCGGAAGGCGAAGTCGTCGAAATTGTCGAGCCGTCAAACGAAATGATTGTCGGCACTGTGACGAAGTTCGGAAAAAAATTCGCCGTCAACCCGGACGACGAGAGGATTGACCGGGAAATTATTTTGACGAAACTTTCCGACAAGCCGAAAGTGAAATCGAAAGTCATCGTTCAAATCACGGAAAGAAATCCTTTGCGCGGAAAAATTGTTGAAACGCTCGGAAAACCTTCCGATCCGGGCGTTGATATTTTGGCGGTGATTCGTTCGCACGGCGCGGAAGAAAATTTTTCCGACGAAGTGAAAGCCGCCGCGTTGAAAGTTGCCGTTGCGCCGGACGAAGAAGAAATTTCAAAAAGGATTGACCGGCGAAATTTAAAAATCGTGACGATTGACGGCGAGGACGCGAAAGATTTGGACGACGGAGTTTTTGCCGAAAAAATTCCGGGCGGTTTTTTTCTGGGCGTGTACATTGCCGACGTGAGTTATTACGTCCGACCCGGTTCTCCGCTTGACGTTGAGGCGGCGGAGCGCGGCACGAGCATTTATCCGGTTGACAGAGTCGTTCCCATGTTGCCGGAGGAATTGTCGAACGGGATTTGCAGTCTGAACGCCGGCGAAAATCGTCTGTCAATGGCTTGCGAAATGAAATTGGACGCGACCGGAAAAATTATCGAACACAAAATTTTTCCGACGGTGATAAAAGTTTTTCGGCGGCTGAGCTACAATCAAGTAAACAAATTTTATTCCGGCGAAACGAATGAACTTCGGGACTGCGCGGAAAATTTGAATACGCTTTTGCAAATTGCCGAACTGCGAAAAAAAATTCGTGAGGGGCGCGGCTCAATCGACTTCGACTTGCCGGAAATAAAAATCGCGCTTGACGAAAACGGAAAGCCGATTGAAATCAAAAAAATTTTTCCCGGCACGGCGCAAGGTGTCATCGAAGAATGTATGCTTGCGGCTAATGAAACGGTCGCCGAACACACGGTGACAAAAAAAATTCCGAGCCTTTATCGTGTTCACGAGTTGCCGTCCGACGAAAAAATTGACACGCTGAATATTTTGCTTGCGCGTTTCGGTATGCACCTGACGAAGTCCGGCAGCGAAATCAAGCCGGGAGATTTTCAAAAAATCATGGCGAAAGTAAAAGGTTTGCCTGCCGAAAAAATTATTTCAAGTTTCGCGCTCCGAACAATGCAACAGGCGCGATATTCGACGGAGAACACCGGACATTTCGGACTTGCCGCGAAATTTTACACACATTTTACTTCGCCGATACGACGCTACCCGGATTTAATCGTTCACCGAATGTTGCGCGCAAGTTTGGAAACGCCGGAAAAAATTTCCAAGCTTGCCAAAAAGTTGGACGACGCGGCGAAAAAATCTTCCGAACGTGAACGCCGGGCAGTTGACATCGAACGGGAAACGACGGATTTAAAAGCTGTCGAGTTTATGAAAAAATTTGTCGGGCAAAAATTTGACGCGGTAATTTCCGGCGTGACCGGTTTCGGATTTTTCGCCGAACTTGACAACGGAGTTGACGGACTGGTTCGCGTGTCATCTCTCTACGATGATTTTTATAACTTCGTCGAATCGGAATTTGCTTTAATCGGCAAGAGAACCGGAAAAAGTTTTCGCGTCGGTGACGGCGTTCGCGTTCAACTGATTGAGGCGAACGTCAAACTTCGGCAACTGACTTTTGAACTTGTCGAAGGCGTTCCGGCGAAAAATTTAATCGCACACATCAACGAGTAAAAAAAGTACCCTCCGAATTTCTTTTGAAGGGTACTTTTTAATTTCAAATTTCAAAATTCAACTTTTTGACATCGACGGCAAGTCCGGCAACCGTCAGAAAAACTTTTTCCGACTCTTGCGCCAACATTTGATTTGCAATGCCGGACAGGTCGCGAAAAATCCGAGCAAGTTTATTTTCCGGCACAATTCCCTCGCCGACTTCGTTTGAAACGAAAATAACGGTCGCACCGGAATTTTTCGCCGCCTCAATCAATCGTCGGATTAGATTTTCGCAGTCGGAAAAAATTTGTTCGTCGTCAACATTTTGCGAACATAAAAAATTGCTGAGATAAATTGTCACGCAGTCGAATAAAATCACGTCGAATTTTTTTGCCGCGTCGGAAATTGTTTTGTCCGCGTCGAAAGGTGATTCGTAAGTCGTCCAAAAATTTTTTCGTCGGGCTTGATGCATTTTTACGCGCCGCGCCATTTCCTCATCGAAAATTTGCGCCGTCGCAATGTAAGCCGCCCGATTGCCGGAAAGTTTCAGTGCGAGTTTCTCGGCAAATTTACTTTTGCCGCTCCGCGCTCCGCCGGTTACCAAAATTATTTTTCCCAAAAAAAATTCGCCCCCTTAATCGAGCGATAAAAAATTTTTCAACAAATTATTTTCCGGAAATATCGGAAGTGCAATGCGGACATTTCGTCGCATCGTCGGCAACCGTTTCCTTGCAGTAAGGGCAGGTGCGCGGAGCCGGAGCAGCTTCCTTTTTCGGCATCAAACGATTGACTTGTTTGACCAAAAGGAAAATTGCAAACGCGACAATCAAAAAGTCCAGGCAGGTGTTGAGAAAAACACCGTAAGCGATGACGGGTGCGCCGGCCTCTTTGGCTGCGGCGATCGAATCGTAATCGACGCTTGAAAGATTTATGTACAAGTTCGAGAAATCGACTTTGCCGAGCAAAAGTCCGAGCGGCGGCATGAGAATGTCGGAAGTGAACGACGAAACGATTTTTCCGAACGCCGCACCGATGATGACACCGACCGCCATGTCAAGCACGTTTCCGCGCATTATAAATTTTTTAAATTCTTCAACCAAAATAATTTCCTCCTTAAATTACGCCGTAATATTTTAAAAGTGCTTGCGTTCCCTCCGTGCCGAGTCCCGCCTCCTCCATTTTTTGGACTTCGTGCAGAACCGTCGAGAGAATCGGCAAGGCTTTTCCGTAAGAAATTCCGGTTTCGCTCCCTATCGCCAAATCTTTTGCAAAATATTTGAGCATGAAACCCGGATTGAAATCGCCGTCCAAACCTTTGCGGGCAACTCCGGTCATTTGAAAACTTCCCGCCGCGCCGGTTGAAATTGCGGAATAAACTTTTTCAACGTCCAGCCCGGATGCTTTTGCGTAAGCGAATGCCTCACAAACTCCGGCAAGTGCGCCGGCAATCGCAATTTGGTTGCAAGCTTTCGTTTTCTGTCCGGCTCCGGCGGAACCTTCGTAGACGATATTTTTTCCGATGACTTCAAAAACCGGTTTCAAAGCGTCGAAATCTTTTTCGTCCCCTCCGAACAAAATCGTGAGTGTTGCATTTTTTGCGCCGACATCTCCGCCGGTAACCGGAGCATCGGCGGCATGAAGATTTTTTTCTTTCGCTGCGTTGAAAATTTTTTCGGCAAGAATCGGTGAGGAAGTCGTCATATCGACAAGATAAGTTCCCGGTTTCGCGGAGTTGATTATTCCGTTTTCGGAAAAATAAATTTGCTCCACGTCTTTTGGGTAGCCGACAATCGTTATCACGACATCTTGATTTGCGGCACATTCGCCGGCAGTGTCAAACAGTTTTGCTCCGCGTTCGATAAGTTTTTGCGTTTTGGACTTCGTGCGGTTGTAAACGCCGACTTCAAAACCGGCATCAATCAAATGCTCCGCCATAGCAGACCCCATTATTCCGGTTCCGATAAATCCGATTTTTTTCAACTCGGTCATTCATTATCACCTTCCAAAAAAAACTTTCGGAAGTATAGCACTTTTGAATTTTATTTTCAACTGCCGCACTTTACGCAGAAAAAAATTGCCGGCTGTTAAATGCAAGAAGAAATGAGACAGTCATTGAAAAAATTTTCAGGAGTTTGCCAATCAAGTATTTTTCGTGGCAAAGTATTAAAATAATTCTTTATG
>CAJOFG010000129.1:9325-12331 GCA_905233965.1 uncultured Selenomonadaceae bacterium | reverse complement strand
TTGGTCGAGAGAGCGAATTTGCACACGCATACGCTCGGAGATCGCATAACCCGAAGCATCGTCCTGCGCCGAGTTGATTTTCATACCGCTCGAAACTTTAGCAAGAGAGCCCTGAAGAGCATTGCTGTTTGTGTTAAGAGTGTTGAGTGTGCGAACCGCACTCATGTTGTTTTTTACTACCATTGCCATTGTAGATTTCCTCCTTGGTTTTTCTTAAAGCTTTAATCTTTGGAGGGCTGCCGTGCCTCTCCTTTTTTATATAAACGAATATCGGTTCGCCGAATCGACCGTCGCCGACTCTCAAACGTTTTCGTCCCGGGAGCGAACGCCGCGAAATGAAATTCGTTTATTGCTTTATGGGTTTTTCAAAAACCAATGACAATGGTAAAATTTATTTTGTGAGCGGATCTTTTGCCGTCCGCTTTATGTTCTGAATTTTGGTTTCTCTCCGGATTTATATTTTCGCTCCGGATTTTGTAACTTTTTTTCTTACACCGGGTATATCGGAATTTTTCGGGCAGGACTTAAGTACTTTTTTGGAGTTGTTTTTTTTTTTTTGAAATCTTACCGATTTTATGTTACGAAAATTTTGGGTTTGGTCGCCGCCCAACATGGGTTGAACGGGCTTTTTGCGCCCGTTCGGAAATTCTGAAAGATGTACAAAATTTTTTTCGGCAACGTTTGAAATTTTTATCCGGGAAGTTGACTTAAAAATTTTTCCGGATTATAATCTCGGCAGAAGTTGGAATAAGACTTCGCAACGAACTCAAACACTTTAGTCCGCAAAAAAAGCTCCGACTTGGCTCGTCGGAGCTTCGTTCGTTTTAAGGATTAACGATAACCATATGTCATTTATCTGCCGTCAATGAATTTGCAGATGTAGTGAGAAACCACACCTGCGAGGACGGCTAAAGCGAACTCAAACACATTATCACAAAGATTACGGGGGTTGAGCCCGCAAATAAATTTTACACAAAATTTATTTGGCTTGCAAATTTTATCCGTCAACTTTTGAAAAGTTGACAAACAGCGGGAGTTCGATTTTATGTTGACTTAAAATTTTTTCCGGATTATAATTCGGGCAAATAAAAAACCTCCGCCCGAACAAGCGGAGGCGGCACCGAGCGACAGTCGAAAACCAAAACTAACGTTTAAACAATTTTAAGCCGTTTGAGTTTGGGAGACTCAGGCGGCTTTGCTTGTCAGTACAAAAAGGATTCCGGCGGCGATGATGATCGCACGCACGATAATGACTTTAAGACGCATAAGCTGTTCACCTCCCTGTTCGGAGAGATGACTGCCGCCCGGCTCTATGCCGAGTCGAATTATAGCAAACGCGCCCGGCTTTATCAAGTCGGCTTTTTTGTTTTGTGTTGACTGAAAAATTTTTCCGGCAACTTTTGAAAAGTTGATTTACATTGAATTTTTTCCCGGTAAAATGTATGCGAAAATCATAGTGAGATTATCGGCTTGAAGCGGCGAAGGAAAGAATTGGAATTTCAAAAATAATGTTCCGTCATGAAATGACAATTTACAAACACAAGCCGATTGTGTTAGAGTAAACTGTATCGTTAAAAATTTTGAATGATACGGAGGGAAATTAAATTGAAAGAAACTCAGGAAAAAATTTTTGAAAGGGACGACAAAAATTATCTGCCGGTGTTCAGCCGTTACAAAATTGTTCCGGATCACGGGGAAGGCGCGTACCTCTACGACATCAACGGGAAAAAATATATCGACTTTCTTGCCGGAATTGCCGTAAATGTTTTGGGACACAATTACCCGGCACTTGTCGATGCAATTTCAAAACAGGCGGCAAAAGTCATTCACGTTTCAAATCTTTACTACACGGAGCCGCAAGCGAACGCCGCAGAAAAACTCGTCAAACTCAGCGGACTGGATCGCGCATTTTTTGCAAACTCCGGAGCGGAGGCGAACGAAGGAGCAATTAAGGTTGCCCGGAAATTTTGTCATCAAACCGACCGGGAGAAATCTTTAATCATAACCGCCCGACACAGTTTTCACGGCAGGACTTTGGCGACTTTGAACCTCTGCCGGAAGGTTTCGACTACGTTGACTACAACAATATCGAAGAGCTTGAAAGCAAGATGAACGATAAAGTTTGCGCGGTAATGCTCGAAACGATTCAGGGTGAAGGCGGCGTTTATACTCCGAAAAACGATTATCTCAAAAAAGTTCGTGCGCTCTGCGACAAGTTCAACGCACTTTTGATTCTCGACGAAATTCAAGCCGGCATAGGTCGCAGCGGAAAATTTTTTGCTTACGAAAATTACGGGATTAAGCCTGACATCGTGACGCTTGCAAAAGGTTTGGCGGGCGGCGTTCCGATCGGCGCGTTCGTCACGACGGAAAAAATTGCACAAGCTTTGAAACCCGGAGATCACGGTACGACTTTCGGAGGAAATCCTCTTGCCTGCGCGGCGGCGAATGTTGTACTCGACACGGTGCCGAACGAAAAATTTTTGTCGCACGTTCGCGAAGTCGGAAAATATTTCAAAGACAAATTGATTGAGTTGCAAAAAAAATATCCGGAGCAAATTTCGGAAGTTCGCGGCGAAGGTTTGATTCTCGGTCTGCAACTCGACAAGCCGAAAAAATCCGGTGCGGAAATCGTCAACGAATGTTTGGAGCGCGGCGCGATAATAAATTGCACGGCGGGGACGGTTTTAAGATTCATTCCGCCGTTGATTATCACGAACGAACAAGTTGATGAAGTCGTTGCAATTCTCGACGAAGTTTTGAAGTAAAAAATTTTGGAGTTAAACAATGAAAAAAATTCCGCGTCTGATTATCGGCGCGACACAAAGCGGGAGCGGCAAGACAACCGTTACCGCCGGAATTATCGCCGCGTTGAAAATGCGCGGTCTTAAAGTTCAAGCGTACAAAGTCGGACCGGACTACATTGATCCCGGCTTTCACGAAATTGCATCGGGTCGCCCGGCTCATAATTTGGATGCTTGGCTCGTCGGCAGGGAAAGGCTCGAC
>CAJOFG010000129.1:5171-9287 GCA_905233965.1 uncultured Selenomonadaceae bacterium | reverse complement strand
TTTCAATTGTCGAAGGGGTTATGGGGCTTTACGACGGAGGACGCGGCGGCATAAGTTCTACGGCTGACATCGCAAAAATTTTGAACGCGCCGGTAATTTTGATTATCGACGCAAAAAGTATGGGAGCGTCTGCGGCGGCTGTCGCTTTGGGTTTTCGCGAATTTGACCGGTCGATAAATTTTGCCGGCGTGATTTTAAATCGTGTCGGTTCCGAAAGTCACGAAAAAATGATTCGCGACGAATTGGATAAAATCGGAATAAAATGTTTCGGTGCGGTAAGGCGCGACCCGGAATTTATTTTTCCGGAACGTCATCTGGGACTTGTGCCGACGGAGGAAAATAATTTTTCGGCGGCGATAAAAAATGTCGGCGAAAAAATTTCCCGACAAATAAATCTTGACGCGATTATAAATGCGGCGAACGGCGCACCGGATTTTAATTTCACCCCTCCCGCGACTGAAAAAATTTCTCCGCTCTGCAAAATTGCCGTTGCCCGCGATAAGGCGTTCGGCTTTTACTACGAAGAAAGTTTGAACGAGTTGAAAAAGTTCGGCGCGGAAATTGTTTTCTTCAGTCCGCTGGAAGATGAGAGTTTGCCGGAAAATATTTCCGGTCTGATTTTGGGCGGCGGCTTTCCGGAAATGTTCGCGGCACGGTTGGAGGAGAATAAAAAAATTCGTGCGGCGATAAAGTCGGCGGCGGAAAAAAAATTGCCGATATTCGCGGAGTGCGGCGGGTTCATGTACCTGATGAATACGCTGAAAAATTTCGACGGCAAAATTTTTGAAATGTGCGGCGTAATTCCCGGCGGCGCGGAGATGACGGAAAAACTTCAAACGGTCGGCTACGTCGAAGCGACTTTGACCGGCGATTGCGTTATCGGGCGGGCGGGCGATAAAATTCGGGCGCATGAATTTCATTTTTCACGCGAGATTGAAAATTCCGGCGCGGCAAAAATCTTCGACTGCGAAAAGTTGAGAACCGGGAAAAAATATTTCGCCGGGTTTGCCGAAAAAAATATTGTCGCGTCGTACCTGCATATACATTTTGCCGGGCAGTCCGATGCCGCGAAAAATTTTGTAAACGCCTGCATAAATTTTCGTGATAAGATGTCTTGAATGTTCACGGCGATTTAAATATACTTTTGGAGCGGAAATTTTTTTCCGCAAGGGAGGTTTTGAAATGAAAATTGACATAAGCAAAATTAAATTCGACGAAAAAGGTTTGGTTCCGGCAATCGTCCGGGAAGAGAACGGACAAGTTTTGATGCTTGCGTACATGAACGAAGAATCTTTGAAAAAAACTGCGGAAACCGGTTACACGCATTTTTTCAGCCGGAGCCGGCAAAAACTTTGGAAAAAAGGTGAGACCAGCGGCAACGTGCAAAAAGTTTCCGCGATTTATTACGACTGCGACGGCGATACAATTTTGGTAACGGTTCATCAGACCGGACCGGCTTGCCACACCGGAACTTATTCCTGTTTCGCCGGGCGACGCTTGGACGACGGCGCGAATTTGCCGGCGATCGTCGAACAGCCGGAGAAAGAAAATCTTTCTCTCATCATCAACGAGCTTTACGAAGTGATTGAAGATCGTCAACGTCACCCGGTCGAAGGTTCTTACACAAATTATCTTTTCGACAAAGGGCAGGACAAAATTTTAAAGAAAGTCGGCGAAGAGGCTGTCGAAACGATTATCGCGTCGAAGAACGGGAAATACTCAGAAATTTTGTACGAAATGGGCGACTTGTGGTACCATTGCCTCGTTTTGTTGGCTTATCATAAAATTAAGCCGGAAGATTTGTTCGCCGAGTTGATGTCCAGGCGCAAGGGAGGAAATTACCATAAATTTACCGGGAAAACGGGAGAACGCCCGAATGATTAAACCGATAAAAATTTTTTTGGTCGTGCTGTCGATAATCGGAATTATTTTCGCCGCGCCGAAGATAAGCGAAAAAATTTTTGCGCAGAGCATTGAGGACATTGCGGCGGGTTCAAAAATTTTGGTGCTGAATTATCATCAGGTGAACAATAATTTTAATCCGCTTGCCGTGCCGATAAATTTTTTCGACGCGCAAATGAATTTTCTTGCATCGAACGGTTACGTTCCGATAACGCCGGAAGAATTGTATCAGGGGTTGAACGGGGATTTGGAATTGCCGGCAAAACCGGTGCTGATAACTTTCGACGACGGCTACATTGACAACTACACGAACGCTTACCCGATTTTGAAAAAGTACGGAATGATGGCGACGATTTTTGTCGTGCCGGCTTTCATCGGACAGAACGAACGCTACATGACGTGGGACAATCTCAAAGAAATGGAGCAAAACGGAATTACGATTCAATCGCACACTTTGAATCACCGGGCGTTGGAAGAATTGCCGGACGACGAAATTCGGAGCGAACTTTTAAATTCCCGGCTCGTCTTGGAGGAGCAACTCGGTCACCCGGTAGAATTTCTCGCTTACCCGACCGGCACATACAATTTGCACATTGCCGGAATTGCCCGCGACGTGGGATACAAAGCCGCCTTCACCGTCAAATACGGAAATGTTGACATCGGCAGCAATATGTTTGCATTGGAGCGCGTACCGATTTTTCAAACAGCGAACACGATGAAAAATTTTTACGAACGAATTGAATTTCGGCAAAGTTTTGAAGAGTTCGGTTGGACAAAAAAATAATCCGAAAAAAATTTTTCGGACAAAAAAATCCCGGCAGATTGTGTCGGGAAATTTTTTTTTCGTAAAATTCAATCGAGAGCCGATAGTATGCAACGTCACGTTGCTTTATTTTGCATAAAAATGTTTCACGGCTTGAACAAGTCCGGAGATTGTAAATTCTTCCGCGCAAATATCCGGCGTTATCCCGAATTTTTTCAGCGTTTCGCCGGTAACCGGTCCGATAACGGCGGTCTTGACTCCGGACAAAATTTTTTCGCCGAGTGCCGCGACGAAATTTTCAACCGTCGATGAACTTGTGAAAGTTACCAAGTCAACTTCGCCGGCATCGAACAGCGATTTTATTTTTCCGGCATTTTCTCCCGCAGGTACCGTTTTGTAAACCGGAGCGACCGTCACTTCCGCGCCGAATTTTTTCAACTTCTCCGGCAAAATGTCACGGGCAACTTCCGCACGGGCAATTAAAATTTTTTCGCCGGCAACCGAATTTTTTAAAGCGTCAATCAAACTTTCGGCGCGAAATTCTTCCGGCACAACGTCGGCGACAACTCCGAATTTTTTCAGCGCGTTCGCCGTCGCCGAACCGATTACCGCGACTTTCAAATTTCCCAATGCGCGGCTGTCCAAGTTAAAAATTTTCAGCCGGGCGAAAAATTTTTCGACTCCGTTCGCGCTGGTGAAAATTATCGTGTCGAACGACTTCAAATTTTTTATCGCCGCGTCGATTGCCGAAAAATTATCTGTCGGTGCGGAAATTTTTATTGTCGGAAATTCGACGACTTCCGCGCCGAGATTTTCAAATTCCTTCGTCAGTTTCGATGCCTGCGTTCGCGTCCGGGTGACCAAAATTTTTTTCCCGAACAAAATTTTTTTGTCGAACCAATTTAATTTTTCGTGCAAGCTGACGACTTCGCCGACAAGAAAAATTGCCGGCGCACCGATTTTATTTTTCGCAACGTCAGCCGCCGCATTTTCCAAAGTGGTTATCAAAGTCCGTTGTGAAAATTTCGTGCCGTGCCGAATGACAGCCGCCGGAGTTTTTCCGTCGCGTCCGTTCTCAATGAGTTTCGCCGTGATTTTCGGGAGGTTCGCCATGCCCATCAAAAAAATCAGAGTGTCGGCGGCAGTCGAAATTTTTTTCCAGTCGATTCCGGATTCCTCTTTCTCCGGATCTTCGTGACCGGTGACGACGGCAAACGACGTTGCGATTCCGCGATGAGTGACCGGGATTCCCGCATAAGCCGGCACGGAAACGGCACTTGTCACGCCGGGAATTATTTCAAACTCAATCCCGTTTTCGAGCAGGTAAAGAGCCTCCTCACCGCCGCGCCCGAATACGAAAGGGTCACCGCCTTTGAGCCGGACGACAAAATTTTTTTCCCTGCCCTTTTCGACGAGCAACTTATTTATTTCGGATTGTTTCAGCGTGTGTT
>CAJOFG010000129.1:0-5161 GCA_905233965.1 uncultured Selenomonadaceae bacterium | reverse complement strand
CGGCGGATTTGCCGACGTAAATTTTTTCCGCGTTCTCCGGTGCATGATTCACAATTCTTTCGTCGGCAAGTTTGTCGTAAATGACGACTTCCGCCCGTTCCAAAATTTCTTTCGCCTTCAAAGTCAAAAGCCCGGGGTCGCCGGGTCCCGCTCCCGTCAAATAAACCATTGCCGCAACTCCTAATTGATTAAATACATTTCGTCCAATCGTCTCAAATAATTTTTTAACCGCTCCGATTCTTCCGGCGAAGTCACCTGGCGACCGGAATAAAAATATTTCACCGACGGAAATTTTTTTGTCGCCGGCTCCGGTTTTAAATTCGTCAGCTGAATCAGCCGGTTCAAAGTGCCTTCGTTGCCGTCCAAAATTTTCACGTTCTCCGGCAAAAGTTTTCTCATCGTGTCTTTGAAATAATTGAAGTGAGTACAGCCCAAGACGACCGACGAAAAATTTTTCAAGTCGTAGTCGGAAAAAATTTCGCGCAAATAATTTTCAACCGCCGGCGAATTAAATTCCTGACGTTCGGCGAAGTCCACAAGTTTTTGCAACGGTTTCAACTCCGCCAAATTTTTTGCGTTCAAGCGTTCGATTAAATTTTTGATTTTTTCGCCGGCAACCGTTGCCTCCGTCGCGGTGACCAAAACTTTTTTCCCGGGATAAAGGTCGAGAGCTTTTTTGACGGCGGGTTCCATTCCGATAATCGGCAGACGATATTTTTCGCGCATTGCCCGAACGGCGATTGAAGTTGCCGTGTTGCAAGCAACGACGATTGCGCCGACGTTTTGTGCGACCAAAAATTTAAAAGCGTCGTCAACGTATTGCAAAACTTGTTCACGAGTTTTCACGCCGTAAGGAACATTATCTTCGTCGGCGAAAAAAATAAATTCTTCATTCGGCAAAATTTTTCCGGCGTGATGCAAAACGGAAAGCCCGCCTATCCCCGAATCAAAAAAAGCTGTCCTCAAAATTTTTCCACTGCCTTCAAGTATGTTACAAAAAACTTTTTTACTCCGCCGGCTTGAGAGATTTAATTTTGTTTTCCAAGTCCGAAATTTGTTTCGCCAGCTGTTGTACGTGTATATTTTGTTGAGAGAGCGTGACCATAAATTCCAAATTTCTGGTGAAGAAGTACGACAGCAAAGAAGTATTTTCCGCCGGATTGACGGAGAATAAAAGTTTCCGGCAATAATCGTCAATTTGGAAGGAAGGCCACTTGTCTGCCATGTAAAAACCTTTGCAAATCATAATCAACCGGTTTTGAATGTACCAATCCAAAAATCTGTAACGGTATTCCGGATTTTTTACGAGGAACTCATTTTTGCCCATCGCTTTATCCATCATTCGCACCGAGCCGATCATGTTGGAAACCATTTCAACCGCCGTTCTGGCTTTGTGTGAAAGTGAAGTATCCCTCTGCCGGTAGATGTACAAAATTTCCGGAACGCGAACATAAATTTTTGCCTTGAGCAACGAACAGAAAAGTAACGCGAAATCTTCCCAAGCTGTTATTGCCGGGAAAGTAATTCCGTTTTTCACCAAAAAATCGCGCCGGAAAAGTTTGTTCGCACCCCACCACAAAAATCTGAAGTTGATGAAATTGTTTATCCGTTCGCCGGTGTTTTCCGGTTCTATTGTCGGCTCTTCGACGTAAGGTCCTTTTTGAAAAGATGTTACTTGTCGGTTTCCGCCGCTCTCGTCGCAGGTGTAATATCTTTCGACGTGAATTACTTCGGCGTTCTTTTCCTCCGCGACGTTGTAAAGATATTCCAAAGCGTTCTCGGTTAAAAGGTCGTCGCTGTCAAGAAAGGTGATATATTTTCCGGTTGCAACCTTCATCGCTTCGTTTCGCGGAACACCCGGAAAGCCGGTATTCTTTTTCATGCGAATCAATTTCAATCTGCCTTCAAATTTCGGAGCGAAAGCGGAAACGACCGCAACGGAATTATCCGTGCTGCCGTCGTCCGCGACGAGAACTTCAAAATCTTGAAAAGTTTGCGCCAAAAGACTTTCCAAACAGTCCGTGACGTATTTTTCCATGTTGTACATTGATGTTATGACAGAAATTGCCGGAGCATTTTTTTTGCCGCCGGATTTTTTTTGTTTCGCCATAAAATTTTTTTCCTTTCTGCCCGGAAAAGTTTATTCCGCCGCCTCAATGAATCCGAATTTGTCTTCGACTTCGCCGACGTGAATCCCTTCGATGCAGTCGTACATTTTCTGAGTGAACTCCCCGACTTTGCCGTTGTTGATGACGTATTCCTTGCCTTTGTAAGCGAGGACTGCAACCGGAGAAATTACCGCCGCCGTGCCGGAGCCGAAAACTTCTTCCAGCGTTCCGTTTTCGTGAGCTTGAATAACTTCGTCAATGGAAATTTTTCTTTCGACTGCCGGGACTCCCCAATCTTTCGCAACGGCAAGAACTGTTCGACGGGTTATGCCGTTCAAAATGGAGCCGTCCTCAACCGAAGGCGTGATGACTTCCCCGTTAATTTTGAAAAGAATGTTCATCGAGCCGACTTCCTCAACGTATTTTCTTTCAACTCCGTCGAGCCACAAAGTTTGATCGTAACCTTTTTGGTGGGCAACCAAACCGGCGTGAAGACTTGCCGCATAATTCGCCGGAGTTTTCGCCGCGCCGAGACCGCCGCGCACCGCACGAACATAAGTATCCTCAACCATAATTTTTACCGGCGCGAATCCGTGGGCGTAATAAGCGGCAACCGGCGAAAGAATTATCAGGAACTTGTAATTCTTGCTGACGTTCACGCCGAGATAATCGTCGTTCGCGAAAATGAACGGACGAATGTAAAGGCTCTGACCTTTTTCTTTCGGAATCCAAGCTTTTTCAATCGCGACAAGTTTTTTCAATCCGGCAAGTGCAACGTCGAAAGGAACTTCCGGAATGTCCAAAATTTTTGCGGAAACATTCAAGCGGCGCATATGATCGCTTGCCCGGAAAATAACCGGTTTGTCGCCGTGCAAATATGCTTTCAAGCCGTCGAAAATTGCCTGCCCGTAATGGAGCGTGGTGTTCGCCGGACTGACCGACAAATCGCGGTAAGGAACGATGCGCGGGTCGTGCCAGCCTTCTTGCGGATTGTAATCCATTTCAAACATATAGTCGGTAAATTGCGTGCCGAATCCGATTTTTGAAACGTCCGGCTTGGTTTTAAAATTTTTTGTTTCGACAAATTTAATTTCTGCCATTTTAAAATTCCTCCAATAATTTCATTCAAAGTCACAAAATTTTTTTCGACGAAAATTATATAGAAAAACTCTTTGAAAATAAAGCAAAAAATATTTTCGTCGGATATTCGTGAAATTTTTCGATATGAAAAGTGTATAAAATTCCGGTTGCCTTGCGAATAAAAAAACGCACAACCTTTCTTACCGGGTTGCGCGCTTTTTTTATTTGTCCGGAAAAAAATCTTTCCGAAAAATTTTTTATCCGAGAATGAGGAGCGACTCGTGAGCCTTGACGCTCTGACCTGCCGCGACGTTGAATTTTTTAACCGTACCGTCGGCATCTGCGGGAATTTCGTTCTGCATCTTCATTAATCAAGAGGACTTCGCCGGCTTTGACTGCCTGACCTTCAGCCGCGACGAGTTTTACGATTTTGCCCGGCATCGGCGCATCAATGGAGTGTTCGCCGGCACCTGCCGCAACTTTCGGTGCGGGAGCGGCAGCCGGAGCAGCTTTGGGAGCCGGAGCAGCCGCAGGTGCAGCTTTGGGAGCCGGAGCCGCGCCGCCGCCTTCGCGAATTTCTTCAACTTCCACTTCGTATGACGTTCCGTTTACTTTGACATTAAATTTTTTCATTTAGATATACCTCCGATTTTATTTTTTAATTTCAAGACTTGCGTCCGATTTTCGCATTCAACGCCCAATTTTCATTGCGTTGCACTCTTACGGCGACGATTCTTCCGTCCTTGCACATCTGCCGGACAGCCGCCGCAATTACCGCGATAACTTCGGGTTTAATTTTTTTCTTACCGGTCATCGCCGAACCCTCCCTTAAAAAATTCTGCTTAAAGAGGAATGTTGCCGTGTTTTTTGCTCGGTCCGATTTCGCGCTTGCTGGCAAGAGCATTCAACGCGGTAATGATGAGCGGACGTGTTGATTTCGGCTCGATAACCATGTCAATGTAGCCGCGCTCCGCCGCCTTGTACGGAGTTGCAAACTCTTCGACGTATTCGGCAGTTTTTTGTTCTTTGTCCGGGTCTTTGCGGAAAATAATGTTCGCCGCGCCGGCCGGACCCATAACCGCAATTTCCGCGCTCGGCCAAGCCATAACCTGATCCGCGCCGAGCTCACGACAGCACATCGCGATATAAGAACCGCCGTAAGCTTTGCGGGTGATGACGGTGACTTTCGGCACGGTCGCCTCACTGTAAGCGTAAAGCATTTTCGCGCCATGACGAATTATGCCGTTATATTCCTGGTCAACGCCGGGCAAAAATCCGGGAACGTCAACGAGATTGACGAGCGGAATGTTGAACGCGTCACAGAAACGGATAAAGCGGGAAGATTTATCGGACGCGTCAACGTCAAGACAGCCCGCCATGACCGCCGGCTGATTCGCGATAATTCCGACCGGTCTGCCGTCGAAACGTGCAAAGCAGGTGATAATGTTCGTCGCGAAATGTTGATGGACTTCGTAAAATTCTCCGTTGTCAACAATGGCGCGAATAACATCTTTCATGTCGTAAGGCGCATTCGGATTGTCCGGAATCAAAGTATTGAGCGACTCTTCCTGACGATCCGGATCGTCGCCGGTATCGACAATCGGGGGGTCTTCCAAATTGTTGCTGGGCAGGAAACTGAGGAGGTAGCGAATTTGATTCAAGCAATCTTCCTCATCTTCCGCCGCGAAATGCGCAACGCCGGAGCGGCTGTTATGCGTCATTGCGCCGCCGAGTTCTTCGGCGGTGACTTCCTCCGCCGTGACGGATTTAATGACGGCGGGACCGGTGATAAACATCTGACTTGTCTTTTTAACCATGTAGATAAAGTCGGTAATTGCCGGAGAGTAAACCGCGCCGCCGGCACAAGGTCCCATGATAACCGAAATTTGCGGAATGACACCGGACGCGGCAGTATTGCGGAAGAAAATTCCCGCGTAACCGGAAAGTGCGTCAACAGCCTCTTGAATACGTGC
>CAJOFG010000128.1 GCA_905233965.1 uncultured Selenomonadaceae bacterium | reverse complement strand
GACGAGGGAAAGCTCGACGCGGTGACGGCATCCGGCATACAGATGATAGAGACCATTAAGGCGAGCGGCGCGGAAAACGGATTCTTCCGTAAATGGGCGGGGAATCAGGCTGCCGTGGGTCGTCAGAATGTGGAAGTCGCAAGGACGGAAAACTTTTTGGGACTTATCCCGGAGCTCCTTGCAAATATTGCGAATTATATAGTGCTTGCCATGGGCATATTCATGGCGATGCAGGGCAGCTTTACCCTCGGAATGCTTATGATGTTTCAGGGCTTGTTGAGCTCGTTTATGCAGCCCGCGATGCAGCTTATATCCGCCGGACAGCTCGTTCAGGAGATGCGCGTGAATATGGAGCGTGTGGAGGATGTCATGCAGTATCCGGAGGATGAATCCGTCACCATGAACGCGGATGCTGATGTCTCCGGGTGCGCAAAGCTTACGGGGGAGGTGGAGCTTAAAAATGTGACATTCGGATATTCAAAGCTTGCGCCGCCGGTCATTGAAAATTTTTCTTTGAATATAAGGCAGGGAGAAAAGATAGCCATCGTGGGGGCTTCCGGATGTTTGCGCTGACCTCTCGCGGTAAACTCCACGATACTGCCTTCAAACATTTTCAAAAGTCCCTGCTGAACGCCTTCATGACCGGGATCTGCCGTGATTGAATTGTTTTCGCCGGACTTGCGCGCAATTTTGTCGAACTCGTCAAGATAAATTATTCCGTGTTCGGTTTTTTCGATATTCTGTCCCGCCGCGTAATAAAGATTTCTGACGGCAACTTCAACGTCCGAACCGACAAAGCCCGCCTCCGTCAAACTTGAAGAATCGGTAACGGCGAAGGGTATTCCCAAAAGTTTGGAAAGGTGGCTGAGCATGGCGGTTTTTCCGCAACCCGTAGGACCGAGAATTATCACGTTGGACTTGTCGATTTCTTCGTCGCCGCCTTTGTGGTCGAGGTCGTATTTCATTCTTTTGTAATGATTGTACGCGGCAACCGACAAAATTTTTTTCGCGCGCTCCTGCTTGATGATAAATTCGTCCAAATAAGCTTTGATGATGTGCGGCTTATTTTTTTCGAGAAGTTCGCCGAGAGTGTCTTTGAAATTTCTTTTACCCTTGGCCGCGACGGTACCGGTTTCTTTGCGGTTTTCGTCTTCGGTGATGTATTTGTTAAGCTCTTTGATACAATTTTTGCAGACGGCAAAACCGGTGTTCGGATCGAAAATAGGCATATCGATTTGCGTGTGAACCGTAACGCGTCGTCCGCACAAACTGCAACGAAAAGTTCCCATTGCCATTGAAATAATTACCCCTTTGTTTTTCAAATCAGATGTTGCAAAGAAAATTTGCAAGGTGTATAATACACCCTGCGCCGTTTGCGGTCAATTTTTTATTTGAATCGTTCAAACGGTTTTCGGAATTGAATCGTAAATTTTTTTTGACATAGAATGGGAGGTCAGAAACGTGAAAGAAGGAATTCATCCGAAATATTTTGAGGCTACCGTTACCTGCGGTTGCGGAAACACTTTTAAAACCGGCTCGACGAAAAAAGAATTGAAAGTCGATGTCTGCTCGAAATGCCATCCGTTTTTCACCGGTCGCCAGCGCGACGTGAAAGCCGGCGGACGTATCGAAAAATTCAACAAGCGTTACAAAAAAGGCTGAGGACACGATTTTTTTTCGTATGGAAAACGTAATCGTAACCACAGTGAGAAAACCGAATCCGAACTTGGAATTTTCGGCTGAGGAAACGGCAAAAAAAATCGGAGCAAATTTTTTTCCGCGCAAAGATTTTTCAATCGAAGTGCTGAAAAATTTTTCCGGTGCAAAAAATATTTTGGTTGCAAAGAAAAATTCACTCGTACTCTTGACGGAGGAGGGCGAATTTTTTTTTCATCCGGGCACTTCGCATTTGCGGATAAAAAATTTGCGTTCGGGTTTGTCTGACAGGTTGGTTGACGCGGCGCAGATAAAACCGGGTGACAAAATTTTGGACTGCACGCTCGGACCGGGCAGCGATGCGATTGTCGAAAGTTTCGCGGCGGGAGAGTCCGGAAAAGTCATCGCGCTGGAAATAAATCCGGTTATTGCCGAAGTCGTTCGCTCCGGCATGAAAAATTTTTCCGACGACGTGCCGCAAATTTTGGACGCGATGCGCCGTGTCGAAGTCGTCACGGCAAATTATTTCGACTTTCTCAAATCAGCCGGCGACAAAACTTTTGACGCTGTTTATTTCGACCCGATGTTCATTCGCCCGATTGAAAAAAGTTCCGGCATGAATCCGATTCGTTCTCTTGCAAGTCACGAGCTTTTATCGCCGGAAGCCGTTCGTGAAGCGTGCAGAGTTGCCCGGCGGCGTGTGGTGATGAAGTCGAACGCCGGCAGCGGAGAATTTGAACGTCTGGGTTTCAAAATTTCTCCGGGCGGCAAATACAGTTCGGTTGCCTTCGGATTTATCGAAGTCTGAGCCGACAAAAAAATTTTTTTGAAAAAGTTTGTAATGACTTTCCGGTTCCGGTGTATATACCGGTGAAAATAAAAATTCAAAAAAAATTTCAAAACGGAAAGGAAGTTTTTAAAATGACAAACAGAGAAGAAAATTTGAAAAAAATCAATGCCGGACTCGAACAATTAAGCGACGAGGAACTTGAAAGAGTTGCAGGCGGCACGGTAGGCGAACTTGAAGATTTAACAAAAGCGATTGTCAGCAATCCGACATTGAAATTTTTGGGCAAAGCAGGTGCACATGTACCGGGTGCAAACAGAATATCGGCAGACGCGGTTGAAACATTGCTGAAAGATCATTTGAACATTGACGCAGATATCAGTCTCGGACTTTTCGGCACAGGTGCAGCTTCTGCAAAAAATACTTACAGAGATATGAAAACCGGTCAATACATCACGCACGCTGAAGTCCTCGACAGAATTTCTAAATGCTTAGCGTAAAAATTGTCCCAACAAAAAAATATCTCGACTTCGGTTGAACTTGTCAAGAAAAAGCAGACAACTCTTTTTTGAGTCGTCTGCTTTTACTTTACCGGTTCACAAAATTTTTGCCGGAAAATTTATTTCAACAATCGGATTATCTGTTCGACGGTGAAGGAAATATTTTCCGTCGCATTGATTTTTTTCATCGAGTCGGACAAAGTCGTCGGGCGGCGCAAAATCGAAAATGCCGCGTCAATTCCGGACGTGTCGTCGAAATAATTTACCGCGCCGCCTATCGCAACGACTTTTGCCGACGGATTTAAATTTTTCGTCAACTTCGCGATACCCGCCGGAGTTTTTCCGCGCAAAGTCTGTTCGTCAATCGCGCCCTCTCCGGTGATGACAATATCCGCGTTTTTCAAATCTTCGCGAATGTTCAAAACGTCGGCGACAAGTTCAATTCCCGGAACAAGTTCGCCGTTCAAAAAAATTCGGAAGGCATAACCCAAGCCGCCCGCCGCGCCGTCACCCGGTGCGGATTTTTTTTCGGGCTTTAAAACTTCCGCACCGAGTTCGGAAAAATTTTTTATCCAACCGTCCATGTCGCGAACAATTTTTTCGTCCGCTCCTTTTTGCGGCGCGTAAATCGCCGAACAACCGTCTTTGCCGGTCAAAGGATTTTTCACGTCGCAGGCAATACGAAATTTGCAACCGGAAATTTCCGGCGCAATCTCATCAATTTTAATCGCCCGAACATTTTTTAAATCGCGTCCGAAAATTCCGCAAGGCTTGCCGTCCGCGTCGAGAAATTTAAATCCCAACGCCGTCAACATTCCCAAGCCGCAATCGTTCGTCGCGCTCCCGCCGATACCGATTAAAAAATTTTTCATGCCGTCCCGCGCCGCACTCAAAATAATTTCGCCGACTCCGTAAGTCGTCGTGTTCAACGGGTTGCGAAATTTTTCCGGCACGAGAGGAAGTCCGGCGGCAGATGCAATTTCGATTATCGCCAAATTTTTTTCCGGCACTTCCCCGAACTCCGCAAAAATTTTTTCGCCGAGCGGATTTTTCACTTCGACCGATTTAATTTTCCCGCCGAGACCCTCCGTCAAAGTTTTGCAAGTGCCTTCGCCGCCGTCAGCCGGAGAATAAATTTTAATCTCCGCGTCCGACAAAATCTTTTCCGCGCCGATTTTCGC
>CAJOFG010000127.1 GCA_905233965.1 uncultured Selenomonadaceae bacterium | reverse complement strand
GGCGCGAGAATGTGATTCGCCGCAAGCATGAGGACACGCGCTTCAGCTTGTGCCTCCGCACTCAACGGAAGATGAATTGCCATCTGGTCGCCGTCGAAGTCCGCGTTGTAAGCGGTACAGGCGAGCGGGTGAAGTTTCAAGGCGCGACCTTCGGTGAGTACCGGCTCAAACGCTTGAATACCGAGTCTGTGAAGTGTCGGCGCACGGTTCAAAAGTACCGGGTGTTCCTTGATGACTTCTTCGAGAACGCCCCAAACATTTGCGTCGGCGCGTTCGACTTTTCTTTTCGCCGCTTTAATCGTCGTGTTGCCGTCTGCGGAAAGGCGTTTCATGACGAACGGTTTAAACAGTTCGAGTGCCATTTCTTTCGGCAAGCCGCATTGATGAAGTTTCAATTCCGGTCCGACGACGATAACCGAACGTCCGGAATAATCGACACGTTTACCCAAAAGGTTTTGGCGGAAACGTCCCTGCTTGCCTTTCAACATATCGCTCAAAGATTTCAAAGCGCGATTTCCCGGACCGGTTACCGGACGACCTCTGCGCCCGTTGTCGATAAGTGCATCGACCGCTTCCTGCAACATTCTTTTTTCGTTGCGGACAATAATTTCCGGTGCCTTCAGCCCGATAAGTTTTTTCAGTCGGTTGTTGCGATTGATGACGCGGCGATACAAATCATTTAAATCACTCGTCGCGAATCTGCCGCCGTCAAGTTGAACCATGGGACGGAGTTCCGGCGGGATAACCGGGATAACTTCCATAATCATCCATTCCGGACGGTTGCCGGATTTTCTGAACGCCTCGACAACTTCAAGGCGGCGAATTGCGCGAAGTCTTTTCTGCCCGCCCGCCGTGCGAAGTTCTTCACGGAGTTCTTCGCTCATCTTGTCAAGGTCAAGTTCTTTCAACAGATATTGAATCGCTTCCGCACCCATGCCGGCTTTGAAATTTTCGCCGCATTTTTCACGCGCCGCCCGGTAGTCGCTCTCCGTCAAAAGTTGTTTCTTTTTAATTTCGGTCGAATTGCCCGGATCCAAAACGATGTGGTAAGCGAAGTACAAAACTTTTTCCAAATTTCGCGGCGACATATCCAAAAGCAAACCCATTCTGCTGGGAATACCTTTGAAGTACCAAATGTGAGAAACCGGCGCGGCAAGTTCGATGTGTCCCATACGTTCGCGACGGACTTTTGCACGGGTGACTTCAACGCCGCAACGATCGCAGATAATTCCTTTGTAACGGACGCGCTTATATTTTCCGCAATGACATTCCCAATCGCGTGTCGGTCCGAAAATTCTTTCGCAAAAAAGACCGTCGCGCTCCGGTTTGAGTGTACGATAATTTATTGTCTCCGGCTTTTTTACTTCCCCGTGAGACCATTCGCGAATTTTTGCCGGCGACGCAAGCCCCACGCGCATGGAATCAAAAACATTAACGTCAAGCATAATTCTGCTCCCTTCGTTATACGTTCAAAATTTACTGCCGGATCTTTAATCCATGTAGTCGTTTTCGTCATCAACGTCCCGGTATCCGGAAATATCTTCCCCGAAATTGTCTTCGTCGTCCATATCGACGTTGCCGAAAGTTTCCGCAATGTCGGAGTTGAAAAATTTTTCTATGTCGTCATCGGATTCTGCGGACAAGTCGTCTTCCGAAGTCGTCAAAATATCTTCGTCGGTCGGTTCGGCATCGCCTTCAAAGTCCGGCTCCGACTCGGCATCTTGCGCAAGTTCTTCCGGCTCGGGTTCTCCTTCCGGCGGAACGGGTACGTCGTGCTTGCCGTGATTGCCAACGTCAACGCCCAACTCTTCAGCTTTGTCGCGAATAGTCCGGTCGTCGTCTTCATCTTCGTCGTGAATGACAATTTCCTTCGCGTCGCCGCTCAAAACTTTAATGTCAAGACCGATTGACTGCAACTCTTTAATCAAAACTTTGAACGACTCCGGAACGCCCGGCTCCGGAATGTTGTTGCCTTTGACAATCGCCTCGTAAGCTTTCACACGTCCGACAACGTCATCGGATTTCATCGTCAAAATTTCCTGCAAGGTGTAAGACGCGCCGTAAGCCTCAAGAGCCCACACTTCCATTTCGCCGAAACGCTGACCGCCGAATTGCGCCTTGCCGCCCAAAGGTTGCTGAGTAACCAAGCTGTAAGGACCGGTCGAACGCGCATGAATTTTATCGTCAACCAAATGATGAAGTTTCAACATATAAACGCAACCGACGGTAACGCGATTTTCAAAAGGTTCGCCGGTTCTTCCGTCGTACAAAACGGTTTTTCCGTCCGCGTCCAGTCCGGCAACGTCAATAGTTTTGAAAATATCCGTTTCCCGAAATGTGCAAGCCCGCCTCACCGCATGAGGGAACACCGTATTTTTCGCAGTCGTAACCCAGCGCGGAAAGTTTCTGCGCGGTTTCTTCCGGATTCTCTTTAATCTGTTTGCCGATTGTGCGAACCGCCATACCGAGATGAGTTTCCAAAATTTGTCCGATGTTCATTCGGGAAGGAACGCCGAGCGGATTTAAAACGATGTCAACCGGCGTACCGTCCGGGAGGAAAGGCATATCCTCTTCACGCATGATTTTTGAAACAACGCCCTTGTTTCCGTGACGACCGGACATTTTGTCGCCGACGGAAATTTTTCTTTTCTGGGCAATGTAAACGCGAACCTGTTTGTTGATGCCCGGTCCCATTTCGTCATTGTTTTCGCGGGTAAAAATTTTCACGTCAACAATTTTTCCGGATTCGCCGTGAGGAACGCGCAGGGAGGTATCGCGGACTTCGCGAGCCTTCTCACCGAAAATTGCGCGAAGGAGTCTTTCCTCCGCCGTCAATTCCGTTTCGCCTTTCGGCGTAACTTTTCCGACGAGAATATCACCCGGTCGAACGTCGGCACCGATAGCGATAATTCCTTCGTCATCAAGGTAAGTCAAAGCGTCCTCCGATACATTCGGAATGTCGCGGGTGACTTCTTCCGGTCCGAGTTTCGTGTCGCGCGCGTCGCACTGATACTCTTCAATGTGAATCGAAGTGTAAATGTCGCGCTTGATTAAATTTTCGCTGAGCAAAATTGCGTCCTCGTAGTTGTAACCTTCCCAAGGCATATAAGCAACGAGAATGTTGTAACCGAGTGCAAGTTCGCCGTGATCGGTTGCCGGTCCGTCCGCAATGGGTTGACCTGCGGCAACTTTATCGCCTTTATCGACGAGCGGAATTTGATTTATGCAAGTCCCCTGATTGGAGCGCATAAATTTTTGGAGCTTGTAAACGTCTTTATTCCCGTCGTCCGTGTCAACGTAAATGAAACTTGCATCGACTTTTGAAACGGTGCCGGCACGACGAGCCAAGACCATAACGCCGGAGTCGCAGGCGGCTTTAAATTCCATGCCGGTGCCGACTAAAGGAGCTTGCGTCTTTAAAAGCGGGACTGCCTGTCGCTGCATATTCGCACCCATCAAAGCGCGGTTTGCGTCGTCGTTTTCGAGGAAAGGAATCATCGCCGTTGCAATCGAAACGACCTGCTTGGGCGAAACGTCCATGTAATCGACGGTTTCGCGGCGAACCATTGTGGTTTCCTCTTTACGTCTGGCGGTGACTCTTTCGTTGACGAACCAATCATTTTCATCAAGCGGTTCGTTCGCCTGTGCGATTGTCAAAACGTCTTCCTCGTCCGCCGTGAGGTAGCGGACTTCGTTGGTGACTTTTTTATTTTCGGCATCAACTTTTCTGTACGGCGTTTCCATAAATCCGTATTGATTGACACGCGCATAGTTGGAGAGCGAACCGATTAAGCCGATGTTCGGACCTTCAGGCGTTTCAATCGGGCACATTCTGCCGTAGTGGGAGTTGTGAACGTCGCGGACTTCAAAGCCGGCACGTTCGCGACTCAAGCCGCCCGGCCCGAGCGCGGAAAGTCTTCTTTTATGCGTCAATTCGGAAAGAGGATTGTGTTGATCCATGAATTGCGAAAGCTGGGAAGAACCGAAAAATTCTTTAATCGCGGCAACGACCGGACGAATGTTAATCAAAAGTTGCGGGGTGATTATTCCCGGCTCCTGAATCATCATTCTTTCACGGACGACGCGCTCCATCCTGGTCATGCCGATACGGAATTGATTTTGTAAAAGTTCACCGACACTTCTGACGCGACGATTGCCGAGATGATCTATATCGTCGGTGTGTCCTATGCCGTGCATCAAATCAAGCAGATAACTTATCGCGGCGGCAATGTCTGCAACGCAAACAGTTCTGTCGTCCTTTATCGACAAGACAGGCGAACAAAGCATCGTATTTATTCCGCCCTCTTCGGTTCTGATTTTAATCGGAATGGGCGTTCTGAATCCGCGCCGGGCTTCGTCGCGTTCGAGTTCAAAAATTTCCTCTTCGCGTTCGTCGTCGATTTTTTTCAAATCTTCTTCGGTAACCAAAGTGTCGGCGGGAATTAAAATTTCTCCGGTCGATGCGTCAACAATATCTTCGGCAAGAATTTTTCCGAGTATGCGACGTTTCAATCCGAGTTTCTTAATAATTTTGTAGCGACCGACGGAGGCGAGGTCGTAGCGTTTCGGTTCAAAGAAAAGGGAGTTCAAAAGCATTGCGGCATTTTCCGCCGTCGCCGGTTCGCCCGGACGAAGACGCTTGTAAATTTCTTCCAATGCTTTATGTTCGGTGTCAACGTCGCTGTTCCGTTCAAGTTCGGTTACCATCAGCGGGTTGTGATCGAACAGTTCCAAAATTTCTTCGTTGGAGGGAAAACCGATTGCGCGGAGAAGATAAGTAACGGACATTTTTCTCGTCCGGTCGATTCTCACGCTGATATTGTCCGATGCATCGGTTTCAAGTTCAATCCATGCGCCGCGATTCGGAATGACCGTCGCGGAAAAAATTTTCTTGCCGGTCTGATCAATCGTCGCGTCGTAATATGCGCCCGGAGAACGGACAAGCTGACTGACGATAACGCGTTCGGCTCCGTTTATTACAAAAGTGCCGGTTTCCGTCATGAGAGGAAAATCGCCCATGAAAACTTCCTGCTCTTTGACTTCGTCGCCGAGTTCGTGATTTACCAACTGAACATTGACGCGAATCGGAGCGGAATAAGTGCCGTCACGTTCCTTACATTCTTCCAAAGAGTATTTCGGCGCACCGAGTTTGAAGTCTTTGAAAAACAATTTCAAACTGCCGTTCGCGCCGCTGCTTATGGGAGAAATATCTTTGAGAATTTCCGCCAATCCTTCCTTCAAAAACCATTTGTAGGAGTTACGCTGAATGTCGAGAAGATGAGGAATTTCCATAACCTCTTTGATTCTCGCATAGCTGTAACGTGTCCGCTTACCGACCTGAACAGGATTAAACATTAATTCTGTCACTCCTCACTTTGATAGAGGGAAAGAAATTTCTGCAACGCTGTCAAACGTCATCGCGAATGACTTTCCCGAAAAATTTTTATCGCCCCTGATAAGATATTTTTAAAAATTTTGCCGGCTCGGGCAATAAAACGGTAAAGGAAATTATATCTTTGAAATTCGACGCTGTCAACCGCAGAATGACCGAACGCGAAAAAAACTGTACAGGATTGTCAAACCGGACAAATTCGGAAACATTGACAAAAGCGGTACAGTGCAGTCAGTAATTTTTACGAAAACTATTGAACAAGTTAAAAAATTCAACGATAAAAATTTTCAAAAGCTTTTGGAGTAAATCGAGCAACTTTCAATGGAGAAATTTTTTTGCCGTCAATTTTTAATTCGAACACATTCTTTGCCGGACGACTTCGGAAATTATTATCGCGGCGGCGGCTGACACGTTCAAACTTTCGGCACGTCCCGGCATGGGGATATAAATTTTTTCGGCGGCGCGGAAAATTTCGTCGGAAACTCCTTCAGCCTCATTGCCGAAAACGATTGCATTTTTTCCCGTAAAGTCCCGCTTAAAATAAATTTTCGCCGAAGAGTCCGGAGCCGTCGCCGTGACTTGAAAATTTTTTTCCCGCATGAGTTTTAAAAATTCCCGGTGCGTCATGCGGGCAATCGGCAGACGAAAAATCGCGCCCATTGATGCGCGAACCGTTTTCGGGTTGAAAATGTCGGAAGTTTTTTCCAGAACAATTACGCCGCAGTCGAACGCGTCCGCCGTCCGGAAAATCGTACCGACGTTTCCGGGTTCGCGTACCCCGTCAAGCGCGATTAAAAGATTTTTTCCGGCAACTTCTTCCGGCACAAAAATTTTTTGTCGCACGACAAGAGCAATTCCCTGCGGCGTTTCGGTATCGACCGTTCGCGAAAAATCCGTCGGGGAAATTTCGTACAAGGGAATTTTTTTGTCGAGCCGGGCAATTAAATTTTCGGCGCGTTCGTTTTTCAAAAATTCTCCGGTGTAAAATCCGAATTCGATTTCCGAAGTTTCGACCGCCTCTTCGCAAAGTCGCAACCCTTCCGCGACGAAAATTTTTCGCACTCAATTTTTTTGCAAGTTTCAATTTCGGATTCGACGAGCCGAGAATATTTCCGGAAGAAATTTCCGCGCCGGAAAACTTTTGAACTTCATCACGCGCCAGTTTGTCGCAACGTTCGTTGTAAAAATTTCCGGCGTGTCCTTTGACCCAATTAAACTTAATTTTCCGTTCGCCGACAAGTTTATCCAACTTAACCCACAAATCTTGATTCAGCACCGGATTTTTCGTCGCCGTCCGCCAACCGTTTCGTTTCCACTTCGTGAGCCAGCCGGCGGTAAAAGCATTTTTCAAATAACTGCTGTCGGTAAAAATTTCCGCGCCGTCGCCCGGAGAAATTTTTTTCAAGCCCTCAATCGCCGCCGTCAATTCCATTCGATTGTTCGTCGTATTTTTTTCGCCGCCGGAAAATTCTTCTTCGTCGCCGGTCGATCGGTTAATCACGACGACTGCCCAACCGCCCGGTCCGGGATTTCCGGAACACGCGCCGTCGGTATAAATTTCAAATTCGTTCATCAAACCACCGCAAAATTTTTAATTCGTTAAACTTCTCACCGGAGCCGGGATTCTTCCTCCGCGTGCAATGAAAGCCTCGGAACTTTTTTCGCTCACCGCCATTATCGGGCAACGACCCAGAAGTCCGCCGTACTCGATAAATTCTCCCGCCTTCGCGCCGGGTACCGGAATAATTCTTACCGCCGTCGTTTTGTTGTTCACGACTCCGATTGCCGCTTCGTCCGCGATAATTCCGCTGATTGTCGCCGCGCTCACGTCGCCGGGTATCGCTATCATGTCCAACCCGACGCTGCAGACGCAAGTCATCGCCTCCAACTTTTCAATCGACAAATTTCCGGA
>CAJOFG010000126.1:4234-6390 GCA_905233965.1 uncultured Selenomonadaceae bacterium | reverse complement strand
ATTCAAGCGGGTTCGGAAGTGTCCGCACTTCTCGGACGTATGCCGTCCGCCGTCGGTTATCAGCCGACACTTTCAACGGACATCGGCGCGTTGCAGGAGCGTATCACTTCGACGAAAAAAGGTTCGATAACTTCCGTTCAAGCCGTCTACGTTCCCGCCGACGACTTGACTGACCCGGCACCTGCAGGAACTTTTACTCACTTGGACGCGACAACCGTTTTGAGTCGTCAAATTGCAGAGTTGGGAATTTATCCCGCCGTCGATCCGCTCGATTCGACTTCCAGAATTTTGGATCCGCACATCATCGGTCAGGAACATTACGAAGTCGCACGCGGTGTGCAGGCGGTTCTTCAGAAATACAAAGAGTTGCAGGACATTATCGCAATTCTCGGTATGGAAGAACTTTCCGAAGACGACAAACTTACCGTTTCCCGTGCAAGAAAAATTCAGCGTTTCCTCTCCCAGCCGTTTGCGGTTGCGGAAGTGTTCACCGGCTCGCCCGGAAAATATGTTGCGCTTAAAGATACCATTCGCGGGTTTAAAGAAATTCTCGCCGGAAAATATGACGATCTTCCCGAAAATGCCTTCTACATGGTCGGCGGAATTGAAGAAGTCATCGAAAAGGCGGAGAAACTCAAAAAACAGAGTGCGTAAGTTTTTCGGAAAAGTTTTTTCGATAAAAAGTAAGCTCCCGAACAAACGCGGGAGCTTATTTAATTAAAGGCGGTGAAAATTTTTGCAGGATTTTATGTACGGCGCGATGAATGAAGTGAAAATATTTTTGCGCGACTCGGTGAACGCGGGGAAAAATCCTTTTGAAATTTTGGCGGGGACGGCAAAAATGTTGGGCGAACTTTCCGGCGAAGAAAATTTTTATCCGGATTTGCGCGAAAAAATTTTTACGATTTACGGCTCGGTTCTCAAAGAAAAATTCGTTTTGCAAAAGGAAATTGAGGAAGTCGGAGAACGATTGAAAAAAATCGAAGCGGCTTATCAAAATCCGGACTTCACGGAGGAGGAACACAAGCGGATCGGTTACGCGCTGGAAAGTCACAAAAAAGAAATTGAGAGATTGGAAAGATTGCAAGATGATTCATAAATTCAAACAGGGCGAAGATTTTATTTTGCACGACGTGGAAAGCGGCGCGGTTCACCTCGTTGACGAAATGATTTTCGATTTGCTCGACGTTTTCACCGGCGAAAACGATTCCGAAGTCAAAGAAAAATTTTCCGAAAAATATCCTGCCGCCGAAATTGACGAGGCACTTGACGAACTCCGGCAACTCATCGACGCGGGGGAACTTTTCGCGCCGGAAAATAATATTCCTCCGGTTTTCGCCGCGACCGGTATTGTGAAAAGTTTGTGTTTCATGATTGCGGAGGATTGCAATTTGCGTTGTAAATATTGTTTCGGCGACGGCGGCAGTTACGGCGGTCGGCGTTCGCTGATGTCCCGCGAAGTCGGCAGGGCGGCGGTTGATTTTATCGTCAAACATTCCGGTAAACGCAAGCATTGCGAAATTGATTTTTTCGGCGGCGAACCTCTTTTGAATTTCGACACGGTAAAATTTGTCACAAAGTACGTCAGGCAACGCGAACGGGAAACCGGAAAAATTTTCAAACTCACTTTGACGACGAACGGAATTTTGCTTGACGACAAAAAAATTGAGTGGCTGAACGAAAATAATATTTCCCTCGTGCTGAGTTTGGACGGGCGCGAAAAAATTCATGACGCGATGCGACCGGATATTTCCGGGCGCGGCAGTTATTCCCGCGTCTTGAAAAATTTTAAAAATCTCGTCGAAAGTCGGGACGGCGACAATTATTATATGCGCGGCACTTACACGAATAAAAATCTCGACTTCGCGGAAGATGTGCTGAGTATGTTTGATGCCGGATTTAAAATTCTCTCCGTCGAACCGGTTGTCTTGAAAGATTCGCCGCTTGCTTTGTCCGAAAAAGATTTGCCGAAAATTTTTTCCGAATACGACAGGCTGACCGAAATTTATTTGAATCACCTTCGCGAAGGTAACGGCTTTGATTTTTTTCACTTCAACGTGGATTTGTCGAACGGACCTTGTCTGGCGAAAAGACTTTCCGGTTGCGGCGCGGGTCACGAATATTTTGCCGTTTCGACGAACGGCGACCTTTACCCC
>CAJOFG010000126.1:0-4131 GCA_905233965.1 uncultured Selenomonadaceae bacterium | reverse complement strand
TTTTTTTGCAGTGGCGGCTGTCATGCAAATGCAGATTTATTTCATGGGGATATTCGCCAGCCTTATGAACTCGGTTGCGAAATTCAGAAAAAGCGTTTGGAGTGTGCGATTTACGTTCAGGCAAAAAAACTTGACGAGGGTTTATAATTTTTAAGCAGGTGGACAAATGGCGAAGTACATCATGTTTCAAGGCACAAGCTCGCACGTCGGCAAAAGTATTCTGACGACCGCGCTGTGCCGGATTTTTTTTCAACAAGGTTTTCGCGTCGCTCCGTTCAAGGCGCAGAACATGGCGTTAAATTCTTTCGTCACGGCGGACGGTTTGGAAATGGGCAGGGCGCAAGTCGCGCAGGCTGAGGCGGCAAATATTCCTCCCGCCGTCGAAATGAATCCGGTACTTTTGAAACCGACCGGAAATTCTTCGTCGCAAGTCATCATCAACGGAAAAGCCGTCGGAGTCATGAGCGCGGCGGAATATCATCAAGGTTACTCGTTGAAGGCGTTCGACGCGGTGAAGGACGCGCTGAAAAAAATTTCCTCCGAATTTGAAATCGTCGTCATTGAGGGCGCGGGTTCACCGGCTGAAGTGAATTTGAAGGCGAACGATATTGTAAATATGCGGGTGGCAAAATTTTTAAACGCGCCGGTAATTTTGGTTGCGGACATAGACAGGGGCGGATCGCTTGCCGCGATTGTCGGCACGCTGGAACTTTTGGAGCCGGACGAGCGTGAACTTGTCAAAGGTCTGGTGATAAATAAATTTCGCGGCGACGTTAAACTTTTTTTGCCCGCCGTCGAATTTTTGGAACACAAGACCGGCAAACCCGTTTTGGGCGTTGTCCCATATATCGAGCAACTTGGGATTGATGATGAAGATTCGGTTTCGCTGGACGAAAAAATTTCCGGCGGCGGCGAAATTTCCGTTGCGGTCGTTCGGCTGAACAAATTGTCGAACTTCACGGACTTTGAAAGTTTGGCGGGCGAACCGGACGTGAATTTATTTTACGCGAAAAATCCGGACGAGTTGGACAACGCCGACCTGATAATTTTGCCGGGCAGTAAAAATACTTCAGAGGATTTGATTTTTCTGCGCGAAAACAATTTCGCCGAAAAAATTTGCGACGCGGCGAAAAACGGAACGCCGGTTATCGGGATTTGCGGCGGCTTTCAAATGCTCGGCGAAAAAATTTTTGATCCGGAGAAAACCGAATCGAATCACTCCGAACTTGACGGCTTGAAACTTCTGCCGATTGAAACGACTTTCAACCGGGAAAAATTTACAAAGCAGGTGACTTTCTCCGCGCCGGATTTTGAATTTGCCGGCGAAAAAATTTCTGCGGAAAATTTGGAAGGCTACGAAATTCATTCCGGCGTTACGACGAATTTGGGCGGCAAAAAAATTATCGTGTCAAAAAATATTTTGGGAACTTACGTTCACGGAATTTTTGACAACGACAATTTCAGACGACAAATTTTAAACGTCATTCGCCGGAGAAAAAATTTGCCGCCGCTCGAAGTTACGCGCAACTTAAAAGCGGAGAAACAAAAAAATTACGAACGACTTGCAAAAATCGTTCGCGAAAATTTGGATATGGAATTGTTGGAAAAAATTATGGGGCGGTGAAAATATGGACGGCGAAAATTTTATCTTCGGGCGAAACGCGGTGACGGAGGCGTTGACTTCCGGGCGGGAGATAAACAAAATTTTGATTGCGGACGGCAGTCGTGAAGGTTCGATAAAAAAAATTTCCGCGCTCGCGAAAGATGCCGGAATAATTTTTGAGTTTGTGAACCGGGCGAAGTTGGATAAAATTTCCGGCGGCGCGAATCATCAGGGCGTGATTGCTTTTGCGGCTGCGGTTGAGTATTCGACGGTCGAAGAAATTTTAAATTTCGCGTCGGAAAAAAATGAGCCGCCGTTTTTAATCGTGCTGGACGAATTGGAAGACCCGCACAACTTCGGAGCGATTTTGCGGACGGCTGACGCAGTCGGCGTGCACGGCGTGATAATTCCGAAACGTCGGAGCGTGTCTTTAAATTCAACCGTCGCGAAAACTTCAGCCGGCGCGATTGAGTACGTCAAGGTTGCTCGCGTCACGAACATTGCGCAAACTTTGAAAAAACTTCGCGAAGAATATTTTTTGAAAATCATCGGCAGTGATGCCGGCGCGGAAAAAAATTTTACCGACGCGGATTTGTCCGGCGGGATTGTCGCGGTTATCGGGAGCGAAGGCAAAGGTATGCGCCGATTGACGCGGGAAAATTGCGACTTGCCGGTAAAAATTCCCATGGTCGGCAAAATAAATTCGCTCAATGCATCGGTTGCCGGCGCGGTGCTGATGTACGAAATTTTCCGCCAACGACAACTTTTGAAAAGTTGACAAACAACAGGCACTCAATTTTATGTTGCGGATTGAAAAATTTTTTCGTTGACTTTTATGTTGTCGCGAAATTTTTTTGCCGCAGAATAAAATCAAACGCCCTTCAGGTCAAGCTTTAAGCTTGCGCCGACTTTTATTTTGCCGTGACAAAAAAACCGGACAACCCGTCGCAAATTTTGACGAGTTACCCGGTAATTTTTTTTAGAGCAAAATTTTTGTAACTCAAAATTCTTCCACTTCGTCGCGGAGAAAACCGAGTTCGTATATTTGCGGCTCAATTTTTTTTGACAGATTTTTGAACACGTCCGAAAAATTTTCCGGCATGAGTCCGGCCTCTTTCAAACTCATTCGGATTTGATACCAACCCGCGTCCCAGTCAAAAATTTTGTACTTCGGAAAATTTAATTCCAAAAGATTTTTGTAGAAAATTTTATAAATCGATTTGCCGGCGTTCAAGACAGCCAAACTCTCCGGCGAAAGCTCCGCGCGGTGATTTGCAATCCAATCTGCCGCGAACCGGTTTTCGTGCGGCATGGAAATTTGAATCTTTATATCCGGGTGAGAACATTCCCATGTCGCAAGTTCGGAAATTTTGAACGGGAACAAATTATTTTTCATGCGATAAATTTTTCCTTCGTACTCCACGTCGCGAAGTGAAACCGTTTGATTCGACGGGGCAAACAAAGACCAAATTACGCAGTCGCCGATAAACTCCGGCGACAATTTTTTTGTCGGCTGCATAAATTGGTCGCGGTTGTTCAAGCAATTTATGAGTCAAAAAAAATTTTTTGCTGTTTACATTCTTTAACGGTTTCAATCTCCCTTCGCGACATTATTTCAACTTTACTGCTTGGAATTTCCAACCCCCAATTATCCCATCCGACATAATTTTTCCTCGCAAATAATTCTATTTTTCTCTGCTCCGGGAACATTTTTGTAATTCCCTCAATAACTTTTTCGGGTTTTTCGCTATGTTCTCCTCGATGAACCGAAACAAGTTGTCGAATATTTCTTGCTCCTCTCGGTGTCGGAAAACGTCCCCTTTTAAAAGCAAGCACAAATTCTGTCTGCGAAAGTGTGTAACGACCGGGATTATGAATTTGTTTATCCCATACAAATGCAACGGTTTTATACTCAAATCCCCAAGCAATACCAAGCTCAATGGAATTTGCCATTTGCGGACCGGTAGTCCACATGAACAAAATGCAATCGTCAGCTGCTATGGATTTTACGTTGAGTTCTTTCAAATCTTTTAATTTAAGCGTCGGATACTTAAAACTTGCGGCACTTATGAAAATATTTTTTTCAAATCCGACGTTTAAAGTTTTCACGCTTGACTTGTCATATTGCATTTTTCCGGAATAATCCCAAGGCGGGTCTGCATATATAACGTCAAAAATTTTTTGAGGCAATGCAGGATAAATTACACCGAGAGGATTTATTTTTTTTCTGGCTTGTGATTCAGGATTATATTTTGAATAACCGCTGATGTTCAAAATTTTTTCTTCCAATATAATGATCGCTCCAAAACACTCACAAAATTGTTGCTTATAATCCGTTGACTTTAAATCAACTGATTATATCATAGACATCGGTGATTTTGCAATGATAACGAAAATTTTTGGTAAACGTGTTCGTGAACTCAGAACCGAACAAAAATTAAGCCAAGAAAAATTTGCTCTGAAAATTGGAATGGACAGAACTTACTTGGCTTCCGTCGAGAGCGGAAAAAGAAATATTTCCATAGAAA
>CAJOFG010000125.1 GCA_905233965.1 uncultured Selenomonadaceae bacterium | reverse complement strand
TGACGCCGGAGCAAGCGTCGCAAGCTCAAGCCATGATGTTGGCGCAGTTCAACCAAATTCAGCAAGCGCAGATAATGGCGCAGGTAATGGCGCAAATGCAAGCGCAAAATCAAGTCGCGGAAATGGCAGAACAAATGCGCGCCGTTCATCGACAGAGAGCCGAAGCGTCCGGAAAAGTCAAGCCGGAAAAAAACGCACAACCTCAAAAGCAACCCGAACAGAAAGTCGAGAACGAAGGCGAAAAAATTCGCAAACTCGAAGAAGAAATTTCCCAAATGAAAGCGTTGCTTGCCGAAGTTCTCGGACGCGACACGAAACACGGCGGAATTTCTCTGCATGAGGCATTGAGTCGGCAGGAAGTCAGCGACGAAATTTTAAATGAAATGGCGGCGCAATCCGGAGCCGGCGACACCTTAGCCGATTGTCGTTCACGCGGCGCAAGATTGACACTTTCGACTTACATCGGCGAACACATAAAATTTTCCGACGGCATAAAATTGAATCGGCACGGCGTGAGAGTCGCGGCTCTTTTGGGAACGACCGGAGTCGGCAAGACGACGACGCTTGCAAAAATCGCGGCGAAATTTGTTTTGGAATACGGAATCAATGCGGCGTTAATCACGACGGACACCTACAGAATTTCTGCCGTGGATCAGCTGAAAACTTATTCCGAAATTTTGGGTCTGCCGCTCGAAATAGTTTACAATCCGGCTGAATTGACTGCGGCAATCGAACGGCACAAAAACCGGGAATTGATTTTAATCGACACGGCCGGCAGAAGTCAGCAAAACATTCATCAAATGCGCGAGCTGGAAGATTTTTTGAGAGTCAGTGCGCGAATCGAAAAACATTTGGTCATCAGCGCGACGACGAAATATACCGACGCGAAGGAAATCATGAGCAAATTTTCCGTCGTTAATCCGGAGAAAGTCATCATCACGAAAATTGACGAGACCGGCAGCTTGGGAATGTTGATGAATTTGTTGAGGAATGAAAAAATCGCCGTGTCCTACATAACGACCGGACAGAGCGTTCCCGACGACATCGAGCCGGCCAGCGCGGAATATTTGACGGACTTATTCATAAAGAAAAGTATTTAATCGACCTTACATACCGGCATGAAATTTTAAATCGCGTCGGTTATTACGCAACTTTTAAAGTTGTTTTCAAGAGGGAAAAGCTATGACGGATCAAGCCGGAAAACTCAGAGATTTGGTCGAAGAGAGGGCAGAGGAAGTTGCCGCAGAAAATGAAATCGGCGGAGTAAATTTTGAAATCGGAGATGCGACGCGTGTCATCACCGTGACGAGCGGAAAGGGCGGCGTGGGCAAAACAAATTTCGCCGTCAATCTTGCCGTTTCACTTCAAACGGCCGGCAATCGGGTTTTGTTAATTGATGCAGATGTCGGCATGGCGAACGTAAATGTTTTGATGGGACACGTCACGAACAGAAGTTTGCTGGACTTGCTCGACGAAGATACCGAATTGGAAAGCGTCGTCGAAGAGGGAGTCGCCGGCGTGAAATATATTTCCGGCGTTGCGGGTATCGAAGAGGTTCTCGGTTTGAATCGTTACGACCGGAGAATGATACACAGGAAACTTGAACGCTGTTCCGAACTTGCCGACATTGTGATAATCGACACCGGAGCCGGTTTGAATCGTTACGTCATCGAATTTGTTTTGGCGGCGCAGGAAGTTTTGCTGATAACCACGCCGGAGCCGACCGCACTTGCCGACGCTTACGCGGTTGTCAAGGCTTACGGAAAATATACGGACAAGCGGAGCATAAAGTTAATAGTGAATCGAATTTACGACGAAGAAGAATCAAAAGAAGTTACCGACAGATTGAATCAGACGACACAAAAATTTTTGAACATGAGCGTTGATTGTCTCGGTTACATTTACGAGGACAGAGCCGTACAAAAAGCCGTGCAGAATCAGGAACCTTTCGTGCTGATGAGTCCGGAATCGCCGGCGGCGCGTTGCGTAAAAGAATTGGCGAAGGCTTTAATCACCGGCGAAAAGCAAGCGAAAGTTTCAAGAGGTTGGCGAAATTTTTTGCAACGTCTGCTCGACTGAAAAAATTTTATCGAAAAAAAACTCCGGCAGAAAAAATTTCCGTCGGAATTTTTTTATTTCGGTTTGCAAAAAAATTTTTTAAGCGTTAAACAATTCGGTTGAAAGATAACGGTCGCCGGTGTCCGGCAAAAGCACGACGATATTTTTTCCGGAAAATTCTTCGCGTTCGGAAATTTTCACCGCCGCCGCCAACGCCGCGCCGGAAGAAATTCCGACCAAGACTCCTTCGGCACGCGCAAACTCTCTGCCGAATTTGAAAGCGTCCTCGTTCGCAACCGGAATTACTTCATCGTAAATTTTCGTGTCCAAAACTTCCGGCACGAATCCCGCACCGATACCCTGAATTTTATGTGCGCCGGCTTGTCCTTTCGATAAGACAGGCGAACTTTCCGGCTCGACGGCGAAAATTTTCACGTCGGGCTTTTTCGATTTCAGGTAACCGTGCCGCCCGAACCGACTCCGGCAACGAACGCGTCAACTTCTCCGTCCGTGTCGTTCCAAATTTCCGGTCCGGTCGTCACCTCATGAATTGCCGGGTTCTCCGGATTCGTGAATTGTGACGGAATGAACGAGTCCGGGATTTCTTTCGCAAGCTCTTCCGCTTTCGCGATCGCGCCTTTCATTCCCTTCGCGCCTTCCGTCAAAACAATTTCCGCGCCATAAGCTTTCAACAAATTTCTGCGTTCGACGCTCATCGTTTCCGGCATCGTCAAAATTGCGCGGTAACCTCTCGCCGCCGCGACGCTTGCCAAACCTATTCCGGTATTTCCGCTCGTCGGCTCGATAATCACGGAACCGGTTTTCAAAATTCCTTCGCGCTCCGCTTTCTCAATCATCGCCTTTGCGATTCTGTCTTTGACACTGCCGGCCGGATTGAAGTATTCAAGTTTGACCAAAATTTTTGCTTTGAGGTTGAAAAGTTTTGAAAAATTTTTCGCCTCCAAAATCGGAGTGCCGCCAATCAATTCCGTTACGCTTTTATAAATTTTGCTCAAGGTAAAAATCTCCTTTCCGATTCATGCATTGAAACCGTCTTCAAGGTCTGCGATTATGTCGTCGATATGCTCCGTGCCGATTGACAAGCGAATTGTCGAAGGCGTGATGCCGGAGCCGCGCAATTCTTCCTCGTTCATCTGAGAATGTGTCGTCGATGCCGGGTGAATGACCAAAGATTTTACGTCGGCAACGTTCGCAAGCAGTGAGAAAATTTTCAGGTTGTCGATAAATTTTTTCGCCGCCGGAGTGCCGCCTTTAATCTCGAACGTGAAAATTGAAATGCCGCCGTTCGGAAAATATTTTTTGTAAAGTTCGTGGTCGGGGTGATTCGCCAAAGCCGGATGATTTACTTTTTCAACTTTCGGGTGCTTGCTCAAATATTCGACGACCTTCAAAGAATTTTCAACGTGACGTTCGACGCGCAACGATAAAGTTTCAACGCCCTGCAAAAGCAAAAACGCATTGAGCGGAGAAATTGCCGCGCCGGTATCGCGCAACAAAATTGCTCTGATGTAAGTAGTGAACGCCGCCGCGCCGAGTGCTTTGTAAAAACTCACGCCGTGATAACTTTCGTTCGGTTCGACGAGGTGCGGAAACTTCCCGGATTTTTCCCAATCGAAATTTCCGGACTCAACGATAATTCCGCCCAAAGTCGTACCGTGCCCGCCGATAAATTTTGTCGCGGAGTGAATTACGATGTCCGCGCCGTACTCGAACGGGCGAATTTGATAAGGCGTTGCAAAAGTGTTGTCGATGACGAGCGGAATTTTATTTTTGTGCGCAATGTCGGCGACGGCTTGAATGTCAATCAAAGTTGCGTTCGGATTTCCGACCGACTCGATGAAAATCAATTTCGTATTCGGTTGAACGGCTTTTTCAAAAACTTCAACGCCCTTCGTCGGGTCAACGAAAGTTGTTTCAATTCCGAAGTCCGGCAAAGTGTGTTCAAAAAGATTGTAAGTGCCGCCGTAAATCGTGGTTGCGGCAACGATGTGGTCGCCTTTGTGCGCGAGTGCCTGAACCGCATAAGTGACTGCGGCGGCTCCGCTGGCAACCGCAAGCGCGGAGGTACCGCCTTCGAGTGCGGCAATTCTTTTTTCCAAAACTTCCTGCGTCGGATTCGTCAAACGTCCGTAAATATTTCCGGCATCTCTCAGCGCGAAACGATCCGCCGCGTGGTCGAAATTGTGAAAGACGTAGGAAGTGGTTTGATAAATCGGAACGGAGCGGGCATCGGTAACCGGATCCGGACTTTCCTGCCCGACGTGAAGTTGCAAAGTTTCAAACTTGTAATTTTTTTTGTTGCTCATGAAAAAATCTCCCTTCGAGTTAAATACCTTCGCCATCCAAGCCGGTGAAACGACTTTGAACGGTTCTTTCAATTTGAGTGACACGACCTTTTTGGATTTTCACGACGAGTCGTCCGTAAGATAATTTTTCAAACTCCGACAAAATTTTTTTTGCAAGTGCCGAAAAAATTTCTTCGTCAACGCCGGAATTTTTTTCTTCCCAATCGGCGACACGAATTTTTTGATTCACTTCGACCTGCATTAAATATCCGTCCTGCGCGACGAAAATAATTTCACCGTTTTTGATTTTTTGAATTTCCCGCAAAGAGAATTTTAAAATTTCGTCCGGCACGGAATGTAAATTTAATTTTTTAATCGTCGTTCCCTCCCGAAAATTTTTGTCGGAAAATAAAAACACCCGCAGAATTTGCACTCAAACAAAAACTGCAGGCTTCCGTTGTCGAATCACCCGAAGAATATTTTCACTTTCGTTTTTCAAAAATTTCTCGTTCATCATGTCGGGGCAAAGTATAACAAATTTTTTTCGGAAATGCAATATCCGAAATTTTTTCTTCGCGAGCCGGAGCAATCGCAAATGTAAAATCTTCGTTAAACCAAAAACGAGAGCTACCGAACGCTCTCGTTTTTGCCGCCAATTTCCTTCATCTTGCCTTTCGCCATAGCAAGTGCCGGGGAGAATAATAACACGCATAAAAAAATTTTGCAAGGAAAAAATTAAACGCACACGAATTTTGAAAAACGTGTGCGTCATTTTATAAGTCGTGCATTACGCCGCAGAAATGGCGTTGATTTTGGAAGCCAATCTCGATTTTTTGCGTGCTGCGGTATTTTTGTGAATCGTATTGTTCGCGGCCGCCTGATCTATGGCTTTCTGTGCCGCCGGGAAAAGTTTTTTTGCCTCGTCGGCATCGTTGTTCGCTATCGCGGCAAGCACAAGTTTCTGAGCTTTTTTCATACGATTTTTTTCCGCCATGTTGCGTTCATGACGTTTCGCATCTTTTTTGATGCTTTTAATCGAAGATTTGATATTAGGCAAAGTATACACCTCCTCACTTTTGACGGACGAAGTTTAGCACAGCGGCGGGTAAATTGCAAGGTTTTATTTTTTCCGGTCGGTATGTTATAATTTCGAAAAATTTTTTTCCGGAGGTCATGGAAGTTGTAAAAAAAAATCGGAAGTCGAACGCTTAAGAAAAGTCACGAAGGCAATTTCCGAAAATAAAGCAAAGCACGGATTCAAAGACGAACTCAAACCCGGCGAAACGAAAGCCGAACATACAGGCAAAAACGTAAGAGAGCTTTTGAAATTTTTTCGTACGAAAAAAAATCTGCGGAATTTTTCGATTCAGATAATTCAACTTTTTATCGGCGCACTCATTGCGTCGGCGGGCTTGGAACTTTTTTTGATACCGAACAAAGTTATTGACGGCGGAGTTGTCGGTCTTTCAATCATGGCAAATTTTTTGGTGCCGCACATTCCGTTCGGAATTTTTCTTGCCGTCCTGAATATTCCTTTCCTCTACATCGCTTACAAACATATGGGAAAAAAATTTGTCATCTCCACGATAATTGCAATCATCATGTTAAATATTTGTTCCGGGTACGTCGAACATTTTCAGCGCGTCACGAATGATCCTTTTCTTGCCGCAATTTTCGGAGGAATTATCGACGGCATCGGCGTGGGGCTGATTATGCGCGCCGGAGGTTCTTTGGACGGCACGGAGATTGTCGCGATAATTGCGGACAAAAAAACTCCGTTCTCAATCGGCGAAGTCGTCATGTTTATAAATTTGTTCATTCTGTCCGGAGCCGGAATCCTCTTCGGCTGGGATAAGGCAATGTATTCGCTCGTCGCTTACTTCGTCATTGCGCGAATGATTGACATCGTCACGAAAGGTTTGGACGAATCCTACGCGGTTATGATTGTCGCGCAAGATGAAAATCATGAGTTGCTTGTCATCGACGAATTGAGCAAACAATTCAGAGGCGTTACCGTTCTTCACGGGCAAGGCGGTTTTTCAAAATTGGAAAAGCAAGTTATCTATTGCGTCGTGAACAGGTTGGAAGTTTCAAAGTTGAAAGACGTTGTGCAGTCAATAGACCAAAAAGCTTTCATAACGATAAATCCGGTTCACGATTTGGTCGGCGGCAGGTTCACCGGCAGATCGCATTGACGGGGAGGTTGAAGTCGTGAAAAAATTTTTTGTCGGCTTGAATTTTATTTTGGCGCTCATGATTTTTTTGTCGGCTCCGGTTTCCGCTGAAGAAATTTCCGGCGAAAAAATTCCTCTGCGTATTGCCCGGCTCCCTATAATTTTTCAAAGCGGCACTCCGAACGAAGAAACAATTTCAAAATTGGAAATGAAAATGTCAAGAGCCGTACATATTCCGCTTAACGGAACTTTAAAACTCGTCGAATACATCGACCCGGACGAATCGCTCGGCGAATTGCAAAAAACTTTTGCGACGGTTCGCGCAGAAAATCGGAAGGCGAAATTTCAGGACGCGGTAAAACCTTTGGCGGAAAATTTGAATGCGGATATTGTCATTTGTCCGGTCGTGATGAAGTATCACGAATATGTTACGGGAATTTCCGGAATAATTTGGGAGTCGCAAATTTTTGCCGCCGTCGAAGTCGGGCTTACCGTTTACGACAAACGCACCGACGAATTGATTTACAAAAAATGTTATCGCGGTTACAGCGGCAGCACAATTTATTCCGGTTATGCGTCTTTCCTTGCCGACGAATGTTTCGATAAAGTAATTGCCGAAACCGGATTGAAACAAAAAATCATGGCGATAAAAGCAACGTGACGCAACTTTTAAAAAGTTGACAAATAATTGGCGTTTGATTTTATGTCACGACTTAAAAAAGTCGGCGATAACTTTTTGGTTTGCGAAAAAATAAATCGGCTCTCGAAAAAAAATTTCGGGGGCTGAAATTTTTTATACAAAAATTTTTCCCCGCCCGGTATAATCAATCCGAATTGCAAAAAAAATTTTTTTTGAGGGAATGAGTCTCTTGCGCGAAATAAAAAACGACATCAATTTACAAAAGTTGAAGGACGCAATCGAAGAATGTAAACCGATTAAGCTGACCGGAAAAGTTACTCAAGTCGTCGGTCTTGTCATCGAATCGCAAGGTCCCACAGTCAGCGTCGGCGAACTTTGTTACATTACGCCGAAAACCCCGGGCGCGCCGTCAATTCCGGCTGAAGTCGTCGGTTTCCGGGAAGGTCTTGTCATGCTGATGCCGGTCGGCGAAATGCAAGGTGTCGGACCGGGCTGTGAAGTTGTCGCCGCTCAAAAAATGTTGCAAGTCAAAGTCGGCGAAGAACTTTTGGGCAGAGTTTTGGACGGACTCGGAAACCCGATGGACGATTTGGGACCGATTTTGTCAAAGACCGAATATCCTTTGCAAGCTCCTCCGCCTCCTCCGCTCACCCGTCCGCGAATACATGAATCTCTTTACGTCGGCGTTCGCACGGTTGACGGATTGATAACTATGGGCGACGGTCAGCGAATCGGAATTATGGCGGGTTCCGGTGTAGGCAAATCGACTTTGCTTTCAATGATTGCCCGGAACACTGAAGCCGACATCAGCGTTATCGCTTTAATCGGTGAGCGCGGACGTGAAGTCAGAGATTTTATCGAACGCGACTTGGGCGAAGAAGGTTTGAAACGGGCTGTCGTTGTCGTCGCGACTTCGGATCAGCCGGCACTCGTCAGAATTAAGGGTGCGATGACCGGCACGGCGATTGCCGAATATTTTCGCGACAAGGGACACAAAGTAATTTTGATGATGGATTCCGTCACGCGTTTTGCAATGGCTCAGCGTGAAGTCGGTTTGACAATCGGGGAGCCGCCGGCGACACGCGGATATACTCCGTCGGTTTTCGCGCTCCTTCCCCGACTTTTGGAACGAGCCGGGACAAGTGAACGCGGGTCAATCACCGGGATTTATACCGTCCTGGTTGACGGCGACGACATGAACGAACCGATTGCCGACGCAGTGCGTTCGATTTTGGACGGGCATATAGTTTTGAGTCGTGCAATAGCCGCGCAGAATCATTTTCCGGCGATTGACGTTCTTGCCAGCGTCAGCCGTGTCATGAATGAAGTCGTCAGCCCGGAACATTTGCAGGCGGCGCAGAATATGCGCGCACTCATGGCGGTTTACAAAGATGCGGAAGATTTGATTCACATCGGCGCATACGTCAAAGGGTCGAGCAAGCGTATTGACATGGCGATTGAAAAAATTGATTCGATAAACGGATTTTTATGTCAGGGAATTTTTGAAGTCGATACCTACGAGGACACCGAAAAAAAATTGGTCGCAATTTCCGGTAAAGCATTGGCGGCAGGTTGAGAAATTGAAACGTAATGAAAAAATTTAAATTCCAACTCGAAACGCTCTTGAAAGTCACGCGGCGAAAAAAAGATGATGCGGAAATGCAATTCGCCGAAGTTTCCCGGCGACTGGAAGATCACCGCGCACGCTTGCAAGATTTACTCACCGAACTGCAGGAAGGGCAACAGGAATATTCCGAAATGACTGCGGAGGGAAAAACCGTTACGGTCGGCGTGATAACGACTTACAATAATTTTTTCAACTGGAAACGCGCACAAATCGAACAGCAACAGCAGGTAATTTTAAAAACAATGCAGGAGAAACAGCAGAAGTTGAAAGCGTTAATGGACATCATGACATATTTAAAAAGTATCGAACAGTTGAAAGAAAAACGGTGGCGCGAGTACAACGAAGAACTTTTGTTTGAGGAACAAAAAATGTTGGACGAAATAGGTTTGCAACTTCATATGCGAAGGGGTTAATTTTTTTGAGCGAAGTAACCAAATCCGACTTTGATTTTATCACCGGAGAATTTGAAAAATATTTCCAAAACGCACAGAGTACAAAATATTTCAATTTCCCGGATTTTATAAATCACATGGAAGAAAAATTTTCTGCCGCCGGATACAGAACGCCGAAAATTCCGGACAAGTCGCGGGGTGAGCGGACGGAAATTTTAATCATTTACGATTTGCGCGCCGGAGATTTTATCATGACTTCCGGAGCGATTCGCGAAATTCGCCGGCTCTATCCGGACGCTTACATAACGCTTTTGGTCAGCGGCGCGGCTTTTCAACTTGCCGAGCATTGTCCTCACGTCGATGAAGTGATGCTTTACGATCCGGAGTACACTCAGGATTTTGGAAAAATTTATTCGGAGGGAATGAAATTCGGTTTTCGATTTTTGAACAAGCGACTTGATATTTGTTCATGCACGCGGAAGTTACCGCGATGGTCAGCTACATAAGCGGCGCGAAAATTCGTTTTACCCACCGTATGCCGGACGAAGTGAGCAACGAACTTCAACGAAGCGTAATGACGCTTGCAAACCGACTTACTCCGACGTTCGACTACAGCCGGCACATGATCGATATCGGATTTTCTCTGCTCGACAAAAATTTATATATGCCGATTGAAAATCGCGAACTTGAAATTTGGTACACGCCGGTTGAATTTGCCGGAGCGCGGGAACTCACAAAAAATTTGTCGCACCCGCTTTACGCAATTTGTTTGGGCGGTAACGGAATGTACAAACATTATCCGCCGGAGAAGTACGCGAAAGTTTTGCAAATGATTCTTGACGAAGAACCGCCGGCGAACTTTGTACTTATCGGCGGCGGCGAACAAGATTTGAAGTCTGCGGAAATTTTGAAAAACGAAGTGCCGGAGATTTACGAAAAAAATATTTTGGACTTGACGAACAAAATTTCTTTTCGACAGAGCGCGGCGGTTTTAAAATTTTGCGATATGTACATCGGCAACGATACCGGGAGTATGCACGCGGCGGCTGTCGCGAAAATTCCGGTGCTGGAAGTCAGTTGTTCGCCGGGCGACTTGCCGGAGAACCGGGACGACATAATCAGAATTTGCAATCCGCGCGGTGTGCCGTGCGTCATCGTTCAGCCGGAACACGCCTTACCGGAATGTGCCGTAACCGAGCCTTACGAGCCTTACGGTTGCCGGGTGCGAAACGATAAGCCGCATTGCATTGCTCAAATTTCGCCGGAAAAAATTTTCAAAGGTTGGCATATACTCCGGGAGCGTGCCGAAAAAAATATTGCCGACGAAGTTTTTTATATGATTCACGATTGACGAAGGGAAGATTTATCTTTGCGCGAAGTAAGAAAATCCGACATTGAACTTGTCATAAACGGCTTGGAAGAATTTTTGAAAATCATTTTGGAGAAAAAAGTTTTCGCCTTCGAGGAATTTGTAAATTTCATGGAGCCGAAATTTTCCGAAGCCGGTTACCGGGAAAAATATTCTTTCAAAAATCCGCCGGGGCAAACCGAAATTTTAATCCTGCATGACGTGGGAGCCGGAGATTTTATTTTGCAGTCGGCAATTTATCCGACGGCGCGGATAACTCTTGTCGTCAGTCCGTTGGCGTTTCAACTTGCCGAATGTTGTCCTTACGTTGACGAAGTGCTTGTGAACGAACAGCATTGCGCTTATCCGAAATTTTTGGAAGTGTACGAATGGAATTTAAATCCTGCGCGGAAACTTTTGGAGCGGCGATTTGATATTTGTTTTTCGTTCACTCATACTTTGATAACGGCAACTTTGATGTATATGTGCGGCGCGAAAATTCGTGTCGCTCATCAATTTGCAAATCAAGAGGAGCAATGGAATTATTTTTCGGACGCGCCGCTGACGCTTGCGATAAGTCGTTTGGCTACTCATGCTTACCCGCTTTACTTTTACGGTTCGCACGTCGTCGATGCCTGTCTTGCGTTTGTCGATCACACTTTGGGTGCGCCGGTTGCGAATCGTGAAATTGAAGTTTGGTTTTCGCCGTTCGACAGGGGAGCGGCAAGGCGAACCGTACAAGATTTTTCGCGCCCGGTTTACGCTCTTTGTCCGGGAAGTTTCGGAAGGAAAAAACATTATCCGCCGGAAAAATACGCAAAAGTTTTGGAAATGATTCTTGCCGAAGAACCGACAGCGACTTTCGTACTCGTCGGAGGAGGACGACAAGATTCAGATTCTGCGGAAATTTTGAAAAATGCCGCGCCGGAAATTTTTGAAAAGCACGTTCAAAATTTTATCGGCAAGTTGAACATGAGGCAGAGCGCGGCATTGTTAAATTTCTGCGACGCATACATCG
>CAJOFG010000124.1:4186-4906 GCA_905233965.1 uncultured Selenomonadaceae bacterium | reverse complement strand
AACCTTCGGAATACGGCAAAAAAAACATTATCGGGCGAACATTATTTTCTTCGCACAAAGTCAGGTAGTCGTCCAAAATTTTTATATTCTCTTCGCGTGTTTCCGGATAATTTTTGTCGTCCCATGCTTCGGCAAGTTTTCTTTCCTCCATTCGTTTGGAAAAATCCATGTTGCCGGTCATTTTTTCGTAGTGGATATTGTTCACATCAACATTTTCGAGTCCGAGTTTTAGATTTAAATATTCCTTTTTGAATAAACTTCCGTATTTGTCGGCGGGCAACCAAAAATCACGAATATCTCCGAACGCGATGAAATATTGCAGGAGTCTTAAATAGGAAGCTTTTGCTTTTGATTCGTTGTACCGGAAAGACCACGGACTCAATCCGATGAGCGCGTATTTTATTTTTCCGCTCCCCCCCGTGCCGGTGAGAGCAAACTTTGCCATTCGATAATCGTAGTAAAAATCTTGACTTGCGCGTCCAAAATTAAAAAGTTTCAGCTTGAATTGATTTGCATCCAATCCGACTTCGGTACGACTGTCGCCGGTAGAAAATATTTCAAATTCTCCGGAATGTTCGCGGTAATATCTCAAAGCTCGGTCGACCAAAAAATTGAGATGAAGTGCAAAGAGATTCAGGTGAACAAACTTATTTATGTCGGCACCGTATTTTAAACAATAATCCGGCAATTCGAGTATTCGCGGATCGGTGACGCAAAGCA
>CAJOFG010000124.1:0-4143 GCA_905233965.1 uncultured Selenomonadaceae bacterium | reverse complement strand
TCGTAAAACGGAAAAATTTTTTGTGCCGGATAACCTTGAGGCACGAGATTTTTTTTCGCCGTCTCAACATCATCGACGACAATCGCGCAATAATCATGTTCCGGATTCAAACAATTTTGAAATGACGGAATGATTAAGTCGCTCAAAGTGACGAGTAATATTCTCAATTTTTATTTCACCTCAATGCGCGGGAAAAGTTGTTCCGGTTTTCCGACTTCGTGATTGACTTCGATTTTGCCGAAAGTTTCCGCGTCCTCAAGTTTGATTTCTTCAAACGGCGCGGAAATTTTTAATTGCTCGTGAATTTTTTTCGCGGTCGCCGGCATGAACGGGGAAATTAAAATTCCGACAATACGGAGCGATTCGGCGAGATTGTAAAGCACGTTTGAAAGTTCCTGCGCGGAGTTTTCGTCCTTCGCCAACTTCCACGGCATAGTTTCGTCAATGTATTTGTTCGACCGTCCGATAAATTTCCAAACGATTTTAACCGCGTCGGAAATTTGCATTTCCTCCATCATGCGGCGATATTCTTTCGCCGTTTCGATCGCCTCAGCCCGGAAAGATTGGTCAAGCTCCGTTCCCTCCGTCGCCGGGTACAAAATTCCTTTTTGAAATTTTCCTATCATGTTCAGCGTTCTGTGCAAAAGATTTCCCAAATCGTTCGCCAAGTCGGAATTTATTCTCGTGATTAGTGCATCGCGATTGAAATTTCCGTCCTGTCCCAAAGTAATTTCGCGCAACAAAAAATATCTGATTGCGTCCGCGCCGAACTCGTCAATCAGCAACATCGGATCTACCACGTTGCCTTTCGACTTGGACATTTTGTCGCCCTCGATTATCAGCCAGCCGTGTCCGTAAACTTTTTTCGGCAATTCGATTCCAAGAGCCATCAAAATGCAACCCCAGATAATTGTGTGGAAACGAACAATTTCTTTTCCGACCAAATGCAAATCTGCAGGCCAAAACTTTGCAAATTTTTTCTCGTCGTCCAAAAATCCTATCGGTGTCAAATAATTTGTCAGCGCGTCGAACCAAACGTAAATAACGTGCTTTTCGTCGCCCGGCACCGGGATCCCCCAATCGAACGAAGTCCGGGAAATGCAAAGGTCTTCCAATCCCTGCTTGATGAAATTTATCATTTCGTTGCGGCGTGACTTCGGCTCCAAAAAATCCGGGTTATCTTCAATGTGTTTCAGAACCGCATCGGCGTATTTCGACATTTTGAAAAAGTATGCTTCCTCAGAAACTTTTTCAACCGGACGGTGACAATCCGGACAGCAACCGTTTTCGTCAAGTTGCAACTCCGTCCAGTAGGATTCGCAGGGCGTGCAATAAAGTCCGGTATATTCGCCTTTGTAAATGTCGCCTTTCTCTTGAATACGCCGGAAAATTTCTTGCACGACTTTATGATGTCGCGGTTCACTCGTACGAATAAAATCGTCGTTGGAAATTTCCAGCCGTTGCCAAAGTTCTTTAAAGCCGGCAACAATTTTGTCGATATACTCAATCGGTTTCAGTCCCTGCGATTCTGCGGTACGCTGAAGTTTTTGTCCGTGCTCGTCCGAACCGGTCAGAAAAAAAACGTCGTAACCGGCAAGGCGTTTAAATCTTGCAACCGCGTCGGCAATCGTCGTGCAATAAGCGTGTCCGATATGAAGTTTCGCGCTCGGATAATAAATCGGCGTTGTGATATAAAAAGTTTTTTTGTTTTCGCACATAAAAATTTTTCCTCCTCAAATGTGTTGATTATTTTTTCGGCTTGACGAATAATTTTTCCTGCAAAAATTTTTTGTAACCGGATGCAACGTCACGTTGCAAAAAAATTTTCCGCAAACAAAAAGTCCCCGACGAAAATTTTTTCATCGGAGACTTGTTTTATTTCACGAGCGTCAGAAGTTTTTCGATTGATTAAATTTTCCCGGCAAGAATTTTGTATCCGTTGATTCTTTCTTCCGCATCTCTTTGAGTTTTTGCGAAAAGCTCTTCGGCCGCGTCCGGGAAATTTCTCTTCAACGAGGAATAACGGACTTCGCCTTGCAAAAATTCTTGGAATTTCGAGAAATCCGGTTCTTTCGAGTCGAGCGTGAACGGATTTTTTCCGGAGCCGACAAGTTGAGGATTATAACGCCAGGTCGCCCAGTAGCCGCATTGAACGGCAAGCTTTCCTTCAAGCTGACTGTTGCCCATGCCGCGTCTTATGCCGTGATTGATGCAGGGAGCGTAAGCGATAATGAGCGAGGGACCCGGATAAGCTTCCGCTTCGGTGACGGCTTTCATCAACTGATTCTGATCCGCGCCCATAGAAACTTGCGCGACATAAACGTAGCCGTAACTCATCGCCATTTTGCCCAAATCTTTTTTCTTCGTCTTTTTACCGGTCGCCGCGAATTGAGCAATAGCCGCCGCCGGTGTCGCCTTGCTTGCCTGACCGCCGGTATTTGAATAAACTTCCGTATCGAAAACAAAGACGTTGATATTTTCGCCGGACGCGAGAACGTGATCCAATCCGCCGTAGCCGATGTCGTAAGCCCAACCGTCGCCGCCGAGAATCCACTGCGAACGTTTCACGAAGAAGTCGCGGTTATTGTAAATCTTGTTGAGCAATTCGTCAGAACCTTTTTCCTTTTCGAGAATCGCCGCCAATTTTTCCGCACGGTCGCGGGTGTTGTCGCTGACTTCGAGATTTTCTTTCCAATCGGAGAGTGCGGCGCGGAGTTCGTGACTTCCTTTGCCGGACTCAATCGCCTTCGCAACGTCGCCGGACAAAGCTTTACGAATTGCTTTCACGCCCAGAAACATTCCCAAACCGTATTCCGCGTTATCCTCGAAAAGTGAGTTGCCCCAAGCCGGTCCGTGTCCTTTATGATTCGTTGTGTAAGGCATTGCCGGAGCGGACGCACTCCAAATGGAGGAACAACCGGTCGCGTTTGCAATCATCATTCTGTCGCCGAAAAGTTGCGTCAAAAGTTTTGCGTAAGGAGTTTCGCCGCAACCGGCGCAAGCTCCGCTGAATTCAAGCAGAGGTTGCTCGAACTGACTGCCGACGACGGTATTTTTCTTCGTCGGGTTGAGTTTCGGAGCAACTTTTTTCGGATCAACGCCGTAGTCGAAATATTTTTGTTTTGCTTTCGTTTCGTCGTTGAACGGCATCATCGTCAAAGCCTGTTTCGGACAAACTTGAGCGCAGTTTCCGCAACCCAGACAGTCGTAAGTCGAAACGGCGATTGTCAAGTTATATGCGCCGCGCGAAATTTTTGACGGTATCGACTCCATACCTTCCGGAGCGTTCGCCAACTCTTCATTCGTCGTCAAAACCGGACGAATCGCGGCGTGCGGGCAAACGAACGAACATTGATTGCAACCGATACATTTCGATTTGTCCCAGCAGGGCACTTTAATTGCCGTACCGCGTTTTTCGTAAGCGGAGCCGCCGACCGGGAAAGTGCCGTCCGCAAGCTCGCTGAATTTGCTGACCGGGAGGACTTCGCCTTCCTGACGGTTCATGACTTCCTGAATTTCGCCGATAAATGCCGGAACGTTCGATTTGTCCTTAACTTCGTCCTTCGCGTCTTTCCAATCGGCCGGAATTTCGACTTTGTGGAGCGCGGCAATACCTCTGTCAATCGCACCGCAGTTCATTTCGACAATCTGAGGACCTTTTTTGCCGTAGGAAGTTTCCACAGCGTCCTTCAAATATTTTACCGCCTCATCAATCGGAATTATATCGGCAAGTTTGAAGAAGGCCGCCTGCATGACCATGTTGAAACGTCCGCCCAAACCGAGATCGCCGGCAATTTTTACCGCGTTGACTGTGTAGACGTTAATTTCATTTTCCGCAATGTATCGTTTCATGTAAGCCGGAAGTTTGCGACCGAGTTTTTCGTCGCTCCAATCCGTGTTGAGCAAAAATGTTCCGTGCGGTTTAAGTCCGGCAACCAAATTGTAATGGTGGACGTAACTTTTTTGCGAACAGGAAACGAAGTCGGATTTCGTGACGAGGTACGGAGAAGTTATCGGGGATTTTCCGAATCTCAAATGGCTCATCGTTATACCGCCGGATTTTTTTGAATCGTAAGCGAAATAAGCTTGTGCGTAAAGGTCGGTATTGTCTCCGATAATTTTTATCGCGGATTTGTTCGCGCC
>CAJOFG010000123.1 GCA_905233965.1 uncultured Selenomonadaceae bacterium | reverse complement strand
TTTTTTCCTCCTCAATTTCAAAAATGTTTTTCAAACTATAACATAATTTTTACAAAACATAAAGCCGGGAAATATTACTTCGGCAAAAAAAATCTCCGGCGGAAAAAAATCCGGCGGAGCAAATTAAATTTTAATTTTCTTTTGCGATAAATTTATCTTCTTCCGACCAATCGTCCGGCAACTCTTTGACGAAAACCGCCGGCTTTGTCGCGTTCTCCATAACGTAGCGGGCAACTCCTCCAACGTCTTTGTACTCGAAACTTCCGAATCCGCGACTGCCCATGACGATTAAATCACAATCACCGGTTTCCGAAACGTCAACAATCGTTTCGCCGGGATCTCCAATTTCAACCCGCGTTTTAACTTTTATGTCACGCGGAATGACAAGCATCAATTCGGAGAGGAAGTCGTAAGCGGCGGCGTTCAACTCGGCGGGAATGTATCCGCTCATGCTGACCTGCTCGAAGTCTGACATTTCCCTTTCCAATTCTACGCACATCATCAAAGTTATTCGCGCACCGCAAGCTTCCGCAATTTTTATCGCCTCATGAACCGCACGGAAAGCTTGACCCGATCCGTCCGTCGGCACCAAAATATTTTTTATCTCGATACTGCGCCAAGAATCTTTCACCGGCTCGGATTGCAAATGCTCCAAAGTTTCCGCCGTGACTTTTCCCAAAAGTTCTTTCCGACTTTTGTAAAATCTCGCCGTCACCAAAATTCCGACTGCCGCCATGTACAACATGAACGCGCCTATTTCAGAGCTTATCGCCGGCAAACTTGCGCCGCGCTGAATTATATCGCGTGTGAAATGAAATTGCCACGTCAGCGGGAAAATGTGCGAAAAGTCCACGACCCAAGGGGAAAGGTGCGACAGCGGAGAAGTCACGCCGCCGAAAATAAATCCGCCCGGAATGAACAAAATCATTCGGCTCGACGCGATACCCGGATTTGCCGCCGTCCACCCGACAAAAATACTTATCATGCCGATTGTTATCGCCATAAAAATTTCTATGATTAAAAATTCGACGACGCGCCCGGAAAAAACCAGGTCGCCCCAAACTCTCAGCACGGCAAGACCCAAGAAAAACGAAACTATCATGCAACCGGCGTAAGGCAAAATTCTTCCGACCAAGTCCCAGGGGGTACCGTTCACGATAATTCTTTCGTACTGCTTGCTCAACTTAAGGCGTGGAATCATTCCGATTGTCGCGAACGTGAAAAACATCGCACCGAAGAAAAACAAAAATCCCTGCGTCTGTGCGTTTGAAGTCGAACCGGCCGGATTGAAAAGTATTCGTTCGTTCAAAGTCAGTCCGCCGGAAGTCGTGCCGCCGGAGTTCATCGCGTTGTCAATCGCCAACAAAGTCGGCAAGGCAGATTTTATATCGGCACTCTGCGCGGAATTTGTGTTGTCGTAAAAAATTCCGACGGGTGACTCAACGCCGTTATAAAAATTTTTTTCCAAGCCCGGCGGAAAATAAATCACCGCGTCGCATTGATCGCGATAAAAAAGTTCCTCCGGATTCGCCGGCGAATTGATAACGTCTTTAACTTTCATGTAAACCGACGAATCAATTTGCGTGATGAGTTCCCGACTGTATCGCGTGTTGTCCAAGTCGATTATGATAACCGGCGCGTCTTTTGAAAAATTTCCGGCGAGCATGACGGACAAAACGACGCTGATGACCATCGCGACCATGATACAAACTTTTTCGTAAGGCATCCCTTTGCCGCCGAAAAGAAATTTTACTTCGCTTAAAAAAGATTTTTTGAACCCCAAAATTTTTTCACCTCTCAATCGAGGTTTACGCCGACGGTTTGACCGGGCAAAACGTCTTCGCCGGGTTCAATGTAAATCCGGACTTGAAATGCCGATAAATCCGCCTGACCTTTTTCGCGTGACTGTTTCAAATCCGCAAAGCCCGGAGCCTGAGTCAAGAGCCGGATTTTTCCGCGCACTTCTTTATTTCCGGCAACCGTCTTGCAAATTATTTCGTCGCCTTCGTGAAGATTTACCGCCTGATTTTCCGAAACGTAAATGTCATAATAAACCCGTTGAGTTTCGAGCAAAACAACCGGTACGCCCGGAGAAATCATTTCGCCGTTTTTCTGCAGGACGTTTATAATTTTTCCGTCCTCCGGTGCTTTCAAAGTCAGCCGGGATTTTGCGACTTCCGCTTCATGCAGTTGCACTTCCAAAACTTTTTTCTGCTGAGTCAACGCTTCAATGTCGTTTGAAATATTTTCGGCTTCGGCGCGTTCCTGTTCAATCGTCGGCAAATTCATCGAATCGGTTCTGCCGGTGTCCGGAGTTCCCGCCAAAAGTCTGTCGAGAAGTTGTTGTTGACTTTCGACGTTTGCCCGCGCCACGTTCAAAGCCATAATCGCGTCATCGAGTTGATACTGTGCAATCGCTCCGTCTTTAACCAGCGCGGATTTTCTGTTGTAATCGAGTTCTGCATTTGTCAAAGACGCTTGCGCGGAGGCAACGGCTGCGCGTTGGCTGTCGATCTGCCGGAAAGATTGTTGTTCGTCGTTCGACACGCGAAATAAATTTACGTCCATCGTTCCGGAAGTCGATTTTATTTGCGCGTCAAGTTGCGCGATTTGCGCTTTCAATCTTTCAATCATCAAGTCGGTATCCGTCGGATCCAATTCCATTATCAAATCGCCGGCTTTGACGTGCTGACCTTCCTTGACCGCCTCTTTTATCATTCGACCGCTCACCGAATCAAACGACAATTTTATTTGCTCCGCCGTCAAAATTCCTTCCTTTTTCTCCGTCGCCAGAACGACCGCATCATTCCCGCGATACATCAGCACAAGTCCGCTGAGTATGAGGAGCGCGATAAAAATTATTCCGACCTTCGACGCTTTACTTTTTGCACTCATAAAATAAATTCCCCCGTCCAAAAATTTTACCGGCAAGATTATAAAACAAAAATCCGTCTCGCGCAAAGCCGGATTAAGAAATTTTTTTCAGCAGATGCGCGGCACCAAATTTCCGACCGGCATATCAATAATTCTGATGCCGCCTATCGAAGTTTTCAATCCCGCTTTGCCGGGAAAATCTTTCGTCACTTCGCCGATGTCGCAAGAATTTTTTCCGTACCGGTGATTTTTCATCACGGCAAGAATTTTTTCCGCAGAATTTTCCGGCACAATCGCAATAATTTTTCCTTCGTTCGCCAATTCCAAAAAGTCGAATCCCAAAATATCACACACTCCCCGAACTTCTTCGCGAACGGGGATTTTATTTTCCTCAAGCAAAATTCCGAAATTCGATGCGCCGGCAATTTCATTCGTCACCGACGCAAGTCCTCCGCGCGTAACGTCCCGGAGCATGGCAATTTCCGGTTCGACTTCCAACATTTCGCGAATCATTCCGGCAAGCGGCGCGCAATCCGATTTAATATTTTCCGGCAACTCCAAACCGTGCCGACCGGATAAAATTGTCGCGGAATGGTCGCCGACGAATCCGGAAATTAAAATTCTCATGCCCGGCAAAATTTTTTTCGCCGAAATATTTACTCCGTCAATCAACTCACCGACTCCCGCCGTGTTGATAAAAATTCCGTCCGCCTGACCTTTGCCGACAACTTTTGTGTCGCCCGTCACGATTTTTACTCCGGCCTCTTTCGCCGCCGCGCTCATCGAACGGACAATTTTTTTCAAGTCGTCAATCGCGAAACCCTCTTCGATAATCACGCCGACGGATAAAAATTTCGGCACGGCTCCGGTTACCGCCAAATCGTTCACCGTTCCGCAAACACTCAGCTTGCCTATGTCGCCGCCGCGAAAAAAAATCGGGCGGACAACGTAACTGTCGGTAGTCATCGCCAGCCGTCCGATTTTCGCTCCGTCATGAAGTTCGTTTAAAATTTCGTTGCCAAGCTCCGGCAAAATAATTTCGTGCAACAAATCCGCTCCGAATTTTCCGCCGGCACCGTGCGCCAATGTAATTTTGTTTCCCATAAAAAAATCTCCTCAAAAAAAATTTGCCGGACAAGATTATACCGGAAAAAATTTTTTGACGTATACAAAATTACCCGGCAAAATTACAGAAAAATTTTCCAATGGTGAGAAATTATGAGCGAAAAAAATTTTACACATCTTCACGTTCACACGGAATACAGTTTGCTTGACGGCGCGGCACGAATC
>CAJOFG010000122.1:5121-6436 GCA_905233965.1 uncultured Selenomonadaceae bacterium | reverse complement strand
TTTTCGGCGACAGGCACGGTACGCGATTCGGTTTGAGCATTTTAAGCAACGCCGGTATCGGTGAGTTGGCGGTTGCGACTCCGGAAGAATATATCGACGGAGCGGTTGCTCTTGCCGGCGACAGAGAATTGCTTTCCGTCCTCCATAAAAATTTACGAAACATGACGGAAAGTTCGCACCTCATGAATTTGAATGAATATGTTCGCGCCGTCGAAAAAAAATATTTTGAAATTTATTCGGCAAATATGAATAATTTATGAACGCAATCCGGATTTTTATGTTATAATCTGCCCGTAATTATGAAGGCAGGTGATTTTTTTGTCTGAAACGAAGAGCGCGGGACGAAGTGAAAATTCCGGCGACTCCGAAAGAAAAAGATTTTGGAACAACGACATGGAAGCGATTATCGGAATTATGATTGTCCTCCTGATTTTGGGAACGATAAATGTTTTCAGCTCGAGTTTTATAATTGCCGAAGCGGAATTTGAAACGCCGTACTTTTTTCTCAAGCGTCACATTGCAAACGTAATAATCGGGTTCATCGTCTTTGCGATTTGTTTCCGCGTGGATTATCACCGGTGGCGAAGGCTGATGCCGTTCATTTTGATTGTCACGATAATTTCGCTGATTTTGGTTTTGGCAATCGGACCGGCGGTGAACGGCGCACGAAGATGGTTGCCGCTCGGAGTAACTCAATTTCAACCGGCTGAGGCGGCAAAACTCGTTGCGATAATGATCGCCGCCGCATATCTCGCGGTACAAGTCCGGGCGAACAAAAAAATAAATATTTTCACGCCGCAAACCGGTTTAATCTTCGTGATGTTCGTTTTGACGGAGCAGGAACCGGACATGGGAACGGCCTCGATAATTTTGGGAATACCGCTGATAATGATGATGGTCGCCGGCTTGGAAGGCAAGAAAGTTTTAAAATTGTTCGGGGCGATTGTCGCCGGAGTGGTCGCGCTGATTTTCCGGCAACCTTACCGATTGGAAAGATTGAAAGTTACTTACGATCCATGGTCGGACGCTCAAAACTACGGTTATCAAACGGTGCAATCACTTTCGGCAATCGGTTCGGGCGAATTGACCGGAATGGGTCTGGGTGTCGGCGTGAGTAAGTACGATTATTTGCCGGAGGCGCACACGGATTTTGCCTTCGCGATTTTCTGTCAGGAAAACGGATTTTTGGGCGCGGTATTTGTCTTTCTGCTGTTCGCGGCTCTTGCAGTTTATGCGGCGCGAGTGGCAAGTAAGGCCAAGGACGAGTACGGACAAATTTTGGCAATGGGCATAATGATTTTGATAATCGGACAGG
>CAJOFG010000122.1:0-4988 GCA_905233965.1 uncultured Selenomonadaceae bacterium | reverse complement strand
AAATCTCTCCGGAAAAAATTTTTCTCCGAAGGGATTTTTTTTTCGTCCGAGTTTATTTTTTTAAAACGCCGCAAGCATCAAAATTTTTTCGCACAGCTCCGGAAATTCAATTCCCGCCGCTCTTGCCGCGTCCGGGACAAGCGAAGTTTCAGTCATGCCCGGCACCGCGTTTACTTCGATGACGTAGGGAACATTTTTTTCCGACAACATTATATCGACGCGGGCAACTCCGCAACATTTGCAAACTTTGAAAGTGTTCACCGCCAGAGTTTGTATTTTTTTTGTGAGTTTCGCCGGAATTTCAGCCGGCACGATGTGGGTTGACGCGCCTTTCGTATATTTCGATTCGTAATCGTAGCGTCCGCTCGTCGTGGTAATTTCGATTATCGGCAGAGCCTCCGCCTCGTCAAGACTGCCGCAAACCGCGACCGTCAATTCGCGCCCGGAAATAAATTCTTCGACAAGAATTTCACTGCCGTAGTTGAACGCATTTTCAATCGCCGCCGGAATATCTTCTTCACGTTCGACAATGTTCACGCCGATACTCGAACCTTGCGAAGGTGCTTTGATGACGACGGGCAAGCCGAACTCTTTCAAAATTTTTTCCGGCAACTCCGGATTTTTTTCCGAAATGCGATAGACTTCAAATTTCGGCGTGGAAATTTTTTGCGACGACAAAATTCTTTTCGTGCTGATTTTATCCATAGTCAGCGCGGAGGCAAGAACGCCGGAGCCGGTGTAAGGAATTTGCAACATATCCAAAGTGCCGGCAATCAATCCGTCCTCGCCGCAGAAACCGTGTACCGCGTTGAAAACTATTCCGCACTCTTCGCGCTGAATGTCGTCGGCAAAAGTTCGAGGATTCAATTCCATTTCGACGACGTTATAATTTTTTGAGCGGAGCGCGTCGGCAATCGCTTTTCCGGTTCGTCTGGAAACTTCGGACTCCGTCGAAGGACCTCCGCAGACGACGACAATTTTTTTCTTCCGGTGAAGTTTCAAAAGTTCGATAAGCTCTTCGCCGGTTTTGTAAATGTCGCCGGCACCCATCGTGATGACCAAATCGCCGGGCGAAACATTTTCGACGAGGTATTCGGCAATTTTTTCGCGCTCCGGAATGTAGGAAACTTCCCGGTTGGTCGCGGTCAAAACTTCTTCCAGAATTGATTCGCCGCTGATACCTTCGATTTTTTCTTCGCCGGCGGAATAAATATCCGTCAAAATCAAAGAGTCCGCGCCGATGAAAGCTTTTCCGAATTCTTTGAGCAAAAGTTTCGTCCGGGAATATCTGTGGGGTTGGAAAACGCAAATAATTTTTCGCGGATTTATTTCACGCGCCGCCTTCAAAGTCGCGGCAATTTCCGTCGGGTGGTGCGCGTAATCGTCAACTATCAAAACATTTCTGATTCTGCTTTTCGTTTGGAATCTTCTTTTCGCGCCGTGAAATTTTGAAAGACCTTCCGCAATTTTGGAAAATTTCACTCCGACGTGTGACGCGACTGCGACGGTTGCAAGCGCGTTTAAAACATTATGCCGCCCGTGAATGGCGAGAGAAATTTTCCCGAGAATTTTTTCCTTAACATCCTCACCGGAATTTTGCGTGCGCCGGATAACGTCGAAACTCACGCCGGCGGCGGTCGAGCGAATGTTCCGCGCCATAAATTCCGCGTCGTTCTCTATGCCGTAAGAAATAATTTTCCGCTTAATTTCGCCGGCAAGTTTGCGAACATTTTCGCTGTCGAAGCAGAGAACGGCAACGCCGGTTTTCGGATTGACGTTTTCGAGAAAAATTTTGAACGCCGCGACAATTCTTTCAACCGTCTTGTAATGGTCGAGGTGGTCGTCCTCAATGTTCGTGACGACGGCAATTTCCGGTTTCAACTTGATGAATGAGCCGTCGCTTTCGTCCGCCTCGGAAACGATGTAATCGCTTTTGCCGAGAATCGCGCCGGTTTTCAGGTCGAGTGACTCACCGCCGATAACGATTGTGGGATCCGTCCCGGCTTTGTGGAGGACAAAACCGAGCATTGAAGTTGTCGTGGTTTTTCCGTGCGCTCCGGCTACGGCGATACCTTTTTTGGAATTGACGAGCATTGCGTTAATGTCGGAGCGATGAAGTTTCGGAATTTTTAATTCGGCTGCCTTGAGAATTTCCGGATTGTCCTGAGGAATTGCGGAGGAACAGACAATCGCTTCGACTGCCGGCTTTCCGTCCTCCGTCAAAATATTTTTTTCGTCATGCCCGACAAAAATTTTCGCACCGAGATTTTTTAACTCCTCCAAAATCGGAGAATCGACGCGATCCGAGCCGCTGACTTCGCGCCCGGACGCAAGCAAAATTTTTGCCAGCGCACTCATGCCGACACCGCCGACACCGATAAAGTGAAATTTTTTTATGTTTTTTACGTCCTCAAGTTTCAAAATTTTTTCCCTCCATGCAAATTATTTTGAAGCACGCCGAATCAAATAAATTCCGCATATCAAACCGATTATGTTCGGAATCCATACGGCGAACATCGGCGGCAAAACTCCCCCGTTGCCGAGCGCGTTTGCCATTGTCATTACCGCGTAATAGAAAAAAATAATTATGACGCTCAAAGCAAAACCCATTGACGAACTTGTACGCGTCGGCTGAAGTCCGAGCGGCACTCCGATAAGCGCGAAAATCAAACTTGCCATGGGAATTGTAATTCGCTGATAAAGCTCCGTTTCCAACTTGTTCGTGTTTATGTACTGAGTTTTCATAATTTCGATTTGCGCTCTCAATTCGCGCATCGTCAACTCATTGGGTTCTTTTTGTTCGCGGACGATTTGTCGCGGGCTTGCCTGAATGGGAAAAACCTGTTGCTTGAAATTCATCGTCCGGGTTCTTTCGCCGTCGGAAATGTCGTAAACCATTCCGTCGAACAGCATCCACTTGCCGTCCTTCCACTTCGCGTAACTTGCATTTTCGACGTGGGAAACTTTCCCTTCGGCGTTAAACTCCTGCATCGTCACGCCGTAAAGCGTTTCATCTTCGGCGCGAAATTCGCGGGCGTAAACCAGACGATTTATATATTTGTCGCTTATCTCTTTCAAAATTATGTGTTCCTGCGACCTCATTTCGGTGTTGCCCTGAATCTCGTAGTAAAAAACATTGCTTGCCGCAGTATTCGCACGGGGTACGACGTGTTCGTTGAAAAGAATCGCGCAGACGCTGGCGACGAATCCCAAAATAATCGGAGTCATGGCAATTCGCGCAAAACTTATTCCGCAAGACTTCATCGCGGTAATTTCTCCGGAGCCGGAAAGCCTGCCGAAAGTAAGAAGGGTGGCAAGCAGCATCGACATGGGAAAAGTCCACATGATAATGCCGGGCAGACCGTAGACAAAAATTTTTATGACGGAGGAAAGTGACGCTCCGTAGTCCGTGATGTACCGCGCAATTTTGAAAAGAGTTCCCGACCCGATAAAGACTGTCGAGAAGGCGCAAATGGCGAATAAAAAAGCGAAGATGACTTCACGGAAAATATATTTGTCCAAAATTTTTATGTGCAAAAAAAATACCCTCCTTTTCGGCGAGAAAATTACAGTTTGAAGTTATCGCCGAGATAGAATTTTTTCGCAATCGGGCTTTCGGCAATTTCCGCAGAATTTCCTTCGAGAAGAATTTTTCCTTCGTTCAGAATGTATGCGCGATCCACAATGTTTAAAGTTTCCCGGACATTGTGATCCGTTATCAAAATTCCCATGCCGCGCTCCCTCAAATATTTTATTATCTGCTGAATATCCGCAACGGCAAGCGGATCAACTCCGGCAAAAGGTTCGTCGAGCAAAATAAATTCCGGTTCGAGCGCAAGACACCGGGCAATTTCCACGCGCCGACGTTCGCCGCCGGAAAGTTCCGTTCCCTTCCTCTCCCGGACGTGTTGCACGTTAAATTCGTCCAGAAGTTTTTCCAACTTTTCTTTCCGCTCTTGTGAAGTTATGTTGAGCATTTCCAAAATCGCCATGATATTTTCTTCGACGGTCAACTTGCGGAAAATTGATGCCTCTTGCGGCAGGTAACTTATTCCGAGTTTCGCCCGGCGATACATGGGCAGGTGGGAAATATTTATGTCGGAAACAAAAATTTCTCCGGAGTCCGGATCTTCCAGCCCGACACGGCTCCGTTCGGACCGAGCAAGCCGACAATTTCTCCCTTTTCGACGCGGAGCGAAACTTGATTTACGACCACGCGTTTTTTGTAAACTTTAACGAGTTTTCTGGCTTCTATGTGCATTTTTTATTTTCCGTCCGCAGTTTTAATTTCTTCGTCAACCTCTTCGTCCGTTTCGTCGGGAACGGCAATTAATTTTTGATTCTCCGACATGAAAACGGTTATCCTGTTTCCTTTGACGGTGTTGTTGTCCTGATAAGCCCAAGCGTTGCCGGTCAAAACGGCTTTGCCGCCGTCGTTGCCGAAGTATTCGACTTTATCGCCGCCGGCTTCCATGTTTCGCGGAGGACTGACGGCGTGAACATTTCCGGTGCCGATATAATAGTTTTCGTCAAGCCAACCTTCCATATGGTCTGCGGTGAAAGTCCCGTCGCCGGAAGTGACGACTCCTCCGTCCGGTACGACGATATGTTTTTTATCGTTCGGATAATAATCGACGTGATCTCCGGTGAAAGTGCGGGTGTCGCCGTTCGGATATTTTTCGTCCGGCTTAACGGTTTGAGTGCCGTGAACATTTCCGTCCGCCTGCATATGTCCTTGCCCGTCGCTGCGAAGTTTATCGCAAGTCATGCGCAAATCGTCACGAACAACGATAACGTCACCGATAAGGTAAGCCTCTTGAGTTTTCGTGTTGTACATCGCACGTTTTCCGGTTGCGCGTCCGGTTCCGTGTTTGAGCAAAACATTTCCGCGCGCTTTGACAATTCCGGTTTTCGTGTTGTAGTCAACGGCATCCGCGTTGAGTTCGGAAGGCTCGTTATTTTTCTCTGCGGCAAGTGCGCCCGTCGTA
>CAJOFG010000121.1 GCA_905233965.1 uncultured Selenomonadaceae bacterium | reverse complement strand
ACGAAAAAAGACGCGCGGAAATTGCCGCAAACATTCGCCGACAATGTATCGCTGTCACCGCTTGCCGGGCGGCAATAAAAGCCGGGCATGAACTCAACACGCGGCAAATGCAAATCGTTCTGGACGACTTGAGCCGGACTGCACACCCTCACACCTGCCCGCACGGCAGACCGACGATAATAAAATTTTCCGCCGGCGATTTGGCGAAAATGTTCAAGCGCACATAAATTTTTTGGGGTGAAAGAATGGCTGTTGAATTTGTACTGGGCAGAGCCGGGAGCGGAAAAAGTTTTTACTGTTACGACAAAGTGAAAAATATTTTGCGCGATTCGCCGCTTAAGACCGAAGTAATTTTTCTTCTGCCGGCTTATCAAACTTACCGCGCCGAACTTGAGTTTGCCGAGATGACCGGCGGCGCGTTGAACGTCCGAATGTTCAGCTTTCAAAGATTCGCCCGGCACATTTTGTCGGAAGTCGGCGGCTCAATCGTTCCGCGCATTTCCGAAATCGGTCGCCGGCTTATCCTGCGGAAAATTTTAATCGACAGAGCGGACAAAAACGAATTGAAATATTATTTTCGTGCGGCGAAACAACGCGGTTTTGCCGAAGTTTTGGCAAACGAAATAAAAGAGTTGAGAACCTACGCGATTGATTCGGTTGAACTCCGGGAAAATATTTCGGCGAACGAAAAAATTGATGACGAACTTAAAAATAAAATTCACGATCTGACAATTTTGGCGGAAGATTTTCGCGGCGCGATTAAAGACAAATTGAACGACGAAAGCGATCTGCTTGAACTTGCGGCGCAGTCGATAAAAAATTTCCGGTCGATTGAGAACGCAGAAGTTTTTGCGGACGGCTTTATTTTTTTTGACCCGCGTCAGTGCGAAATTCTCCGGGAACTTTTCATTCACGCGAAAAATGTTCACGTCGTCCTGCCGACCGATACGAATTTCAACAGCCCGGAAAATTTGCGCGAAGTCGGTTTGTTTCATCGCCCGTTTGAAACTTTTCAAACGCTCCGGAATTTGGCGGAGGAAGCCGGCGCGAAAATTTCCGTCACGAAACTTGACGCGCCGAAAAGATTTTCAAACCCTGCGCTGAAATATATCGAGCAGAATTTTTTCAAACTCTCCCCGAAAAAATTTTCCTCCCCGTTTGAAAATTTAAAAGTCGTCGAGGCGGTGAACAAACGCGCCGAAGTCGAAGCGGTTGCCCGCGACATTTTGAAAATTCACCGGGAGAAAAAAATTCGTCTGCGCGAAATCGGAATAATTGCCCGGAGCGAAGATTATAAAGATTTGTTCAAGCCGATTTTTGAAATGCACGGGATACCTTTTTTCATCGACGACAAACGCCCGGCTGTTCATCACCCGCTTGCCGAACTCATTCGTTCCGCGCTGGAAACTTTTCGCGGTTGGAAGTCGGAATCAATTTTCCGTTGCCTTCGTACCGGATTTTTTTCCGCATCGCCGGAGGAAATTGACATTTTGGAAAATCACGTTCTGGAATTTGGTTTGCGCGGCGAAAATGTTTGGAAACAGTCCGAGATGTGGCATTGGCACCGCTACAATTTGGACGAGCCGGAAAACGAAATTCAAGACAACGAACTTGAACGCATAACCCGGATTGATGAACTTCGTCGCCGGGCAGTCGCGCCGCTTGTCCGGTTCTCCGAAAAAATTTCGCGCGTCACGAAAAAATCCAAGCGCAACGAAAATTCCGGGAACGTTCGCGAATTGACAAGCGCGTTGTTCGATTTTCTCACCGACTTGAAAATTCACGATCAACTTTCCGAAATGTCGGAGGAGGAGGAAAAGCGCGGCAACCTTTCGCTGTCGAAGGAGCATTTGAAAATTTGGGACGACGTTGTAACTTTGGCGGAGCAGATTGTCGAATCGTTGAAGGAAAATAAAATCGACCTGCGCGAATTTGAGTTAATCGTCAACGAAGGTTTGGACGCTCTGCAAATGTCGCTGATACCTCCGGGAATCGACGAGGTGACAATTTCAAAATTCGACCAGAACTCTTTGCAAAATTCTTCGGCGATTTACATTGTCGGCGCGGACGACAAGAATTTTCCCGGCGCGGCGAAAGAGGAAGGACTTCTCACCGACGCGGACAGGTTGCACCTCAAAGACGATGCCGGCGTGAAATTTTTACTCGGCGGGCGTGAAAGTTTGTTGGGCGAAAAATTTTTGGAATATCGCGGTCTTACTTTGGCGAAAAAATATTTGCACGTTTCCTACCCGTTGGCGAATGCGGAAGGGGAAGGTTTGCGTCCCTCCGTCGTCATCGAAAAGTTGACGAATATTTTTCCCGGCGTGAAGGTCGGGGAAACGGTTTCGCTTGACGTGCTGAAAAGTTTGGGCAGTGAAATTGAATTTTTACCGGACGGAAAAAATTTGTTGCCGGACTCCGCGAAACAACTTTTTGCGCCGAAAAATTTCATGGGCGGTTCGGTCACGCGGTTTGAAAGTTTCAACGAGTGCCACTTCCAATATTTTGCCAAGTACGGCTTGCGGTTGGGTCAGCGTCCGCTTTATGAAGTGAATCCGCCGGACGTGGGAAATATTTTGCACGCCGTGATGAAAAAATTCGGAGAGGATTTGCAAAAGGAAAATCGTCGCTGGGCAACTGTCGCCGAGCCGGAACTCACAAACAGGGTGACGAAAATTTTTGATGAAGTCGCCGGGAATTTGAACAACAAAATTTTTCTGAAGTCGAACTTTTACAAACGCCGGCGCGAGCGGATAAAAAAAGTTGCCGTCACATCACTGCAACGGCTGATTGAGTTGGATAAAGTCAGCAAGTTTCACCCGGAAATTTTTGAAGCGGGCTTTGAAGATTTGAACGATAAAGCTTTGGTTTACAAAATTGACGGCACGGAAATGAAATTCACCGGAAAAATTGACAGGACGGACTTCAGCGAGGACGGAAAACATTTTATCGTTATCGACTACAAGACCGGAACGGCTCACGTCAGCTTGAAAAAAATTTTCATCGGGCTGAATTTGCAACTGCTGACTTATCTGACGGTCGCCGGGAAGTTGGAAAAATTCGCCGGGAAATTGCCGGCCGGAATGTTGTATTTTTTCCTGAAATATCCGACGATAAATTCGGACGATTTGGAAACGGCGGAAAAAGAAATTGCGAAAGAGTTAAAGCCGGACGGTTGGCTGCTCGACGACGCGAAAGTTATCAGAGATTTTGACGGCTCGAAGGACGGCGAATTTCTCCGGGTGAAACTCACGGAAAATTCTGTTGACGGTCGCTGCAAAGGCAAAGTGAAAAGTGACGAAGAATTTAAAATTTTGACGGCTTACGTCGAAATGATTTTGCGTCAAACCGGCGAAAAAATTTTGCGCGGGGACATCACGGCACGCCCGGTAAAAACGGGAAAAAAAATTTCGTGCGACACGTGCGACTACCGGGAAGTTTGCGGATTTAATCCCAAGACGACGGAGCCGGTAAATTTGCCGAAGATGAAGGACGCGGAAATTATCAACGAAATGAAATTGCAACTTGACAAAAAATCTCTCGAATAATTTTTTCTTTAAAAATTTTTGTCAATAACGTATAATCAGCGGAAACAAAATATACAAAATAAAACGGTTCAAAGATTTTTTGTTTGGGGGGTGCCGGCGTATATGGGTATGTTGATCGTATTGGAAGGCTCGGACGGTTCCGGAAAAGCGACGCAAACGACGCGGCTTTACGAGCGACTGAGAAATTTGAGAGTGGATGCTCTGAGAGTAAGTTTTCCAAATTACGAATCGGAGTCGTCCGCGCTGATAAAAATGTATTTGCGCGGAGATTTCGGAGGATCGGCTGAAGATGTCAATCCCTATGCGGCGGCAACTTTTTATGCCGTTGACAGGTTCGCAAGTTTTCAAACGTGGAAAGAGTTTTACGAGGCGGGCGGAGTAATTCTTGCCGACAGATACACCGGTTCAAACATGGCTCATCAATCCGCAAAAATCCGGCGTAAAGCGGAGCGCGAAAAATTTTTGAATTGGCTTGACGATTTCGAGTACAAAAAATTGAAATTGCCAAGACCGGACATGACGATTTTTTTGGATATGCCGCCGGCGATCGCCGCAATGTTGAGAAGGCAACGCGGCAGGGAAGACATTCACGAAGCGGACGCGGCTTACATGATGAAGTCGTACAACAC